>NZ_VATT01000004.1:0-112748 GCF_005781225.1 Escherichia sp. E4736
AACCAGTGAAATTCCCGCAGGACCGTATACTCCGGTACTACCCGTCATCCCGGCCCCCGATCCTGAGCCACCTGTAACACCTGAGCCCCCTGTAACACCAGAACCGCCAGTGACACCGGAGCCGCCTGTTACGCCATCTGTTCCACAACCAGAACGAAAACATCTGTATCGCCCGGAAATTGGTAGCTATCTGGCCAATATTCAGGCGGCAAATACGCTGTTTAATACCCGACTGCATGACCGTCTGGGGGAAACACAATACACCGACCTGCTCACTGGCGAACAGAAAGTAACCAGTTTGTGGATGCGTAATATTGGCGGACATAATCGCTTTAAAGATCGTTCGGATGAATTGAGCACTCAGAGCAACCGTTATGTTCTGCAACTGGGTGGTGATCTCGCACAATGGAGCAGTAATGACCTTGATCGCTGGCATCTCGGCTTAATGGCTGGCTATGCCAACAGCAAGAGTCACACGCATTCCAGCCTGACCGGATACAGCTCACGTGGGCAAATCGACGGCTACAGTGTGGGCGTGTATGGCACCTGGTACGCTAACGAAGCAGACAAAACAGGGACTTATGTTGACAGCTGGTTGCTCTATAACTGGTTTGATAACACCGTCTCCGGCGAGTATCTGCCCAGTGAAAAGTATCACTCTGACGGCATCACCGCCGCCATTGAAGCGGGTTATACCTTCCGTCTCGGTGAAAGCGCTGATGCGCGTACCAGCTACTGGTTGCAGCCAAAAATGCAACTGACGTGGATGGACGTGAAGGCAGACAATCATACGGAAGACAATGGCACTCTGGTTGAGGACAGCACCGAAGGCAACCTGCAAACGCGTCTGGGGGTGAAAGCGTATCTGCAGGGTCATAATGCTATTGATGATCATAAAGAGCGTTCCTTCCAGCCTTTCGTGGAAGCCAACTGGATTTATAATTCCCGCAATTACAGCGTGAAGATGGATCACATCGGCGATGAGATCATCGGCGCACGTAACACTGGCGAGTTAAAAGCGGGGGTGGAAGGTCAGATTACTCCGCATCTGCAACTGTGGGGCAACGTCGCCCAGCAGTTGGGTGACAATGGTTACAGCGATACCCAGGGAATGCTGGGCGTGAAATATCTCTTCTGATATACCACTTTGCCACCTGTCACGTACAGGTGGCATGTTCCCTGCGTCAACCAGATAAGCGTAGCGCACCAGGCAAGCCTGACGGTGCTGTTGCATCTCCGGCTGCTTCTGCACTAACCAACTAAATGTGCAGTTCCTGCAACTTCTCTTTCGGCAGCGCCAGTTCTTCATTGCTGTTGATGCGCACGTCACGTTCCAGAATGCTACGCGCAATATCCTGTGCTTCCTGCAAAGAGTGCATCTGGTAAGTACCGCACTGATAGACGTTAAGTTCCGGGATCTGATTCTGATCCTGCACTTTCAGCACGTCTTCCATTGCCGCTTTCCAGGCATCAGCGACACGCTGCTCATCAGGCGTACCAATCAGACTCATATAAAAACCAGTGCGGCAGCCCATTGGTGAGATATCGATAATCTCAACGCCATTACCGTTAAGATGGTTACGCATAAAACCAGCAAACAGGTGCTCCAGGGTATGGATCCCTCTTTCTGGCATCACTTCTTTGTTCGGCACGCAGAAGCGAAGATCGAACACGGTAATTGCGTCGCCATGCGGGGTGTTCATTGTTTTTGCCACCCGAACTGCAGGCGCTTCCATCCGGGTATGATCGACTGTGAAGCTATCTAACAACGGCATTTAGCCACCTCCGGTAAATTTTTTTTAAATATTCTGAACTCTTTCTTCCCAGGCGAGTCTGAGTATATGAAAGACGCGCATTTGTTATCATCATCCCTGAATTCAGAGATGAAATTTTGGCCACTCACGAGTGGCCTTTTTCTTTTCTGTCAGGCGTGTTTTTCCAGCCACACCGCAAACGGTTCGGTATCAGCGGCTTCCATTTCCTGCTGGCGACGTTCAGACGCCTCGCGCTCGGCTACAAAATCCTCTTCGCGCAGAATTTCCAGCGGCTCTTCACGCAGAAGATTACGGTAGGCTTCTGCAAACGCTTTACCTGTTCCGCCAATGCCAGTATCAATCATAGACCTTAAGATACGCGCAGAGAAAGTCAGATCAGGATTATCGAAGCAGGCGACCAGTTCATCACACACTTTCTGGTACGCTTCGCCGCCGTTAATGCTATCCAGCGTTTGCGCGACGCGTTTTAGATCGCGGAACAGATCTTTACCCACCTGCGGCAACGGGAATTGCGCAGTTTCGCAACCGATACCCAGCGTCAGGCCCGGTTTACGACCCTCGAGGATCACCCGGTTCCAGTTAACGCGTGTACAGGCAAGTTCGCTACTGCTCATTTCCGGTGCATCAGCCAGCGCACACCAGACCATAAACAGGTCGAGGAAACGCACCTGCTGTTCATCTACACCAATCGGCGAGAACGGGTTGATGTCCAGCGAACGCACTTCAATATATTCAATGCCGCCACGTAATAGCGCATCAGAAGGCGATTCTCCGCTGCGAGTAACGCGTTTTGGACGAATCGGCGCATACAGTTCGTTTTCAATCTGCAGCACGTTGCTGTTGATTTGTAGCCGCTTACCGTCTTTCTCAATACCAATCTTCGCGTACTCTTCCGACGGCGTTTTGATAGCCTGCTTGAGCCCTGCGACGTACTCGTAGAGATCGTTGAAGGTAATACCGAGATTGCTTTGCGATTTATTGGTATAGCCAAGATCGCTCAAACGAAGAGAGGTCGCATACGGCAGGTAATACATACCGCACTCGGTTTTCTCAAACGGCAGCGACGTTGGTTTTCCTTGCAGGAAAGAAGAACAAATCGCCGGAGACGCACCAAACAGATAAGGGATGACCCAACCGAAGCGATAGTAGTTGCGGATAACGCGGAAATAGCCCGCAGAAATTTTCTCTTTGGCATCAGCGCCCGAGATATCACCGCACTTCGCTTGCCAGAATGCCATTGGCAAAGAGAAATTGTAGTGCACGCCGGAAATGGTTTGCATCAGCGCGCCGTAGCGATTTTTCAGCCCTTCACGGTACAGCGTTTTAAAGCGTCCGGTGTTAGAAGTGCCGTACTGTGCCAGTTCGATGTCCTGACCTTCTGCGATGTAGCATGGCATGCTTAACGGCCACATCCGCTCATCGCCCATATTGCGCGCCGTATAACGATGCAGGTCGCGCATAAAGGTCAGCATATGTTCAATATCACCATCCACTGGTGTAATAAATTCCAGCAATGCTTCCGCAAAATCGGTGGTTATCCATTTATGCGTTAGTGCGGAACCTAATGCTTCAGGATGACCTGTTGTTGCAAGTGTGCCATCAGCATTAACACGCAAAGTTTCGCGCTCCAGCCCACGCTGTATCCCCTTTAACGCCTGAGGATGTTTTTCCAGCCAGGCCAGCGCCTGTGATACGTCCGGGATCAAATTGACCTCCCGCCTGTCAAAATCGTTTTATTTAGCATAACTGTAATGGTGGCCATGTGTGCAGGCCTACAATTAGTGCCACCACATCATGCCCTGAACGGTAGCTACTGCAATCGCAACATAGCGTAACGCTTTACCAAGGCACAAAAAAAAGATTACTGGTCCCCACGAGATGCGCATCCATCCCGCTAACAGACACAGTAAATCGCCAACCACGGGCATCCAGCTTAATAATAGTGTGATTGCACCATATCGTTTCAGCCAGCCGATGGCTTTCTCTTGCCAGCGCGATGTTTTGCGCAGTGGAAAGAAACGCCCAAGGATAACGTTAGTTAGCCCTCCAAGGCTATTACCCATTGTTGCTGTTAACACTAAAACCCAGGGATGACTTACCCCGGAAAGTAACATTGCAACCAAGACGACTTCGGAATTACCGGGTAATAGTGTAGCGCTGAGGAAACTACTGGCAAACAACGAGAAAAGCGATAAAGCTTCACTCACAGCAAGCGAACATCCACAGCGTCCATGCCTGCAGCGCGAGCAGCCTGAATACCGAAATCAGCATCTTCAAAGACCACACACTGCGTTGGTTGCACGCCCATACGCTGTGCGCACAACAAAAATGTGTCTGGCGCAGGTTTATGGTGTTTGACGTGATCGGCGGCAACGACCGCATCAAAATAACGGCGTAATCCCAGGTGCGCCAGCAATGCCTCAGCGATGGCGCTTTCACTCCCCGTTCCAACAGCCATTGGTCGACGTCCGTGCCAGCTTTTCACCACTTCAACAAGAGGAAGCGGCTCGACGCTATCCAGCAGCATACTTCTTACTGCTTCTGTTTTTTCACGCGCTAACGCATGCGGGTCGAGATCGGCCTGATTCAGCTCAATAATCGCCTGAGCAATACGCCACGTGGGCGAGCCATTAAGCGCAATCATCGCCTGAACATCGTACTGAAGACCGTAATGCCCTAATACTTCGCGCCACGCTTTACGGTGCGTAGGCTCCGTATCCAGGATTGTGCCATCCATATCAAAAATTAAACCTGCATAACGCTCGTACATGGTCTTCTCGCAAGTCGAAAAATATGACGCTACTTTAGCGTAATTGCTTGATTTTGTCGCTGATGGCGAAGGAGAAGAAAATTCAGGAAATGGATAAAGTAGTTATTTAGAAATGAGATATTTTTGAAGGAAATTTTTTGGAGAAGATGGTGCATCCGGGAGGATTCGAACCTCCGACCGCTCGGTTCGTAGCCGAGTACTCTATCCAGCTGAGCTACGGATGCATCGGGAAATTTATTTTACTGCTGATATTGATACCGCTACGAAAGCCATATCAAGTAAGAGATGGTGCATCCGGGAGGATTACTCGCCTTGCGGCTCGCCCTTCGGGCCGTTGCTAAAGCAACGTTATCCTTCCTGGTGCCTGCGGTTAGTACCGCTACTTTTTCCATACCTTCATAGCTGAAAGTTACGGAGAATATGGTGCATCCGGGAGGATTCGAACCTCCGACCGCTCGGTTCGTAGCCGAGTACTCTATCCAGCTGAGCTACGGATGCATCGGGAAACTTACTTTACTGCAGATTTTTTGATACCGCTACTAAAGCCGTATCAAGTAAGAGATGGTGCATCCGGGAGGATTCGAACCTCCGACCGCTCGGTTCGTAGCCGAGTACTCTATCCAGCTGAGCTACGGATGCAAATGGCGGTGAGGCGGGGATTCGAACCCCGGATGCAGCTTTTGACCGCATACTCCCTTAGCAGGGGAGCGCCTTCAGCCTCTCGGCCACCTCACCACACGCCTCTTACGAGTGCTTCGAAGAACTTGTTTATCGCTCATCGTCGCTGCGTGGCGCACATATTACTTTCTGAGACTTATAAGTCAAACAATTTTTCCCACACTTTTATCGTTTGCACACTTCGCGCTCAATTAGTCTGTAAAAACGTCAAAAAGAGTGTTTTATCAACAGAAAAACAGGCCTCTGACAGGTAGCAGTGATAGAGAAAAATGAAGGCAAAAGTTAAATGAACGGGAGTAACGCGAAAAAAATGAAGTGAAAGAGAAATTTTGAGGGTGCGTCTCACCGTTAAAGATGAGACGCGGAAAGATTAGTAACTGGACTGCTGGGATTTTTCAGCCTGGATACGCTGGTAGATCTCTTCACGGTGAACAGAAACTTCCTTCGGGGCGTTTACGCCAATACGTACTTGGTTGCCCTTTACCCCTAAAACTGTCACGGTGACCTCATCCCCAATCATGAGGGTCTCACCAACTCGACGAGTCAGAATCAGCATTCTTTGCTCCTTGAAAGATTAAAAGAGTCGGGTCTCTCTGTATCCCGGCATTATCCATCATATAACGCCAAAAAGTAAGCAATGACAAACACATTACATCTAAGCAGTCATGGCATTACATTCTGTTAAACCTAAGTTTAGCCGATATACACAACTTCAACCTGACTTTATCATTGTCGATAGCGTCGATGCGAATGCCGTGAAGCAAGTCCACGGCATTGCCTGACACTTATATTATTGCAATTTCGCGCTGACCCAGCCTTTCACACTGGCTAACGCTGCAGGTAAGGCCGCAGCATCCGTACCACCGGCTTGCGCCATGTCAGGACGTCCACCACCCTTGCCGCCCACCTGCTGAGCGACCATACCAATCAGTTCCCCTGCTTTCACGCGATCTGTGACGTCCTTAGATACGCCTGCAATCAGAGAAACCTTACCTTCGGCTACCGTTGCCAGCACGATAATTGTCGACCCCAGCTGATTTTTTAAATCGTCAACCATGGTGCGCAACATTTTCGGCTCAACACCGCTAAGCTCACTAACCAACAGCTTAACACCATTAACATCAATTGCCTTACTGGAAAGATTTGCGCTCTCCTGTGCGGCAGCCTGTTCTTTAAGCTGTTGTAACTCTTTTTCCAGCTGACGCGTACGTTCCAGTACTGAGCGCACTTTATCAGCCAGATTATTGCTATCGCCTTTCAGCAGATGCGCGACTTCGCTTAAGCGATCGCTGTCTGCATGAACGGTGGCGATAGCACCTTCTCCGGTTACCGCTTCGATACGACGAACGCCTGCAGCAGTACCCGATTCAGAAATGATACGGAACAGACCAATATCACCGGTGCGGCTGGCGTGAGTACCACCACACAGCTCGGTGGAGAAATCGCCCATGCTCAGCACACGTACACGTTCATCATACTTCTCGCCGAACAGCGCCATCGCACCTTTCGCTTTCGCCGCTTCGAGATCCATGATGTTGGTTTCGATAGGCAAGTTACGACGAATCTGCGCGTTCACCAGATCTTCGACAGCACGAATCTCTTCTGGTTTCATCGCTTCGTTATGCGAGAAGTCAAAACGCAGCACCTTGTCATTAACCAGCGAACCTTTCTGGGAGACATGAGTACCCAGAACCTGACGCAGCGCAGCGTGCATCAGGTGCGTTGCGGAGTGATTCAGACGAATACGAGCGCGACGAGCTTCATCTACATCTGCCTGTACCGCGTCGCCCACTTTCAGAGAACCCGCAGCAAGTTTACCGATGTGACCAATCGCCTGGCCATATTTCTGCGTATCTTCCACCGCAAAGGAGAAGTTAGCGCCTTTCAGTTCGCCTTTATCGCCAACCTGACCGCCGGATTCTGCATAGAATGGCGTTTGATCCAGCACGACCACAGCTTCCTGGCCTGCATTGATGGCATCAACCGCTTTACCATCAACAAACAGCGCGGTCACTTTGCCGTTCAGTTCCAGATGGTCATAGCCTTTAAATTCAGATGCACTATCAACACGGATCATTGCGTTGTAATCGGCACCAAAGCCGCTGGCTTCGCGCGCACGACGACGCTGCTCTTCCATTGCTGCTTCAAAACCAGCTTCGTCAACTTTGATGTTGCGCTCACGGCAAACGTCAGCCGTCAGGTCAACCGGGAAGCCGTAGGTGTCGTACAGGCGGAAAGCTGTTTCACCATCCAGCGTATCACCAGAAAGTTTTGCCAGCTCTTCATCCAGCAGTGCCAGACCGCGCTCCAGAGTACGGGCAAACTGCTCTTCTTCAGTCTTCAGCACCTGCTCAACCTGCGCCTGCTGGCGTTTCAGGTCTTCACCCGCAGAGCCCATAACGTCGATCAGCGGACCAACCAGTTTGTAGAAGAAGGTTTCTTTCGCGCCCAGCATATTGCCGTGACGCACTGCGCGACGAATGATACGACGCAGCACATAACCACGGTTTTCGTTGGACGGCATTACGCCATCCGCGATCAGGAACGCACAAGAACGAATGTGGTCAGCGATAACGCGCAGCGATTTATTGCTCAGATCGGTCGCGCCAGTCACCTTAGCCACCGCCTGAATCAGCGTACGGAACAGGTCGATATCATAGTTGGAGTTTACGTGTTGCAGCACGGCGGCAATACGCTCCAGCCCCATACCGGTATCTACAGACGGCTTCGGCAGCGGTTCCATCGTGCCATCTGCCTGGCGGTTGAACTGCATGAAGACGATGTTCCAGATCTCAATGTAGCGGTCACCGTCTTCTTCCGGGCTTCCCGGAGGGCCACCCCAAATGTGGTCGCCGTGATCGTAGAAGATTTCGGTGCACGGGCCGCACGGACCAGTGTCACCCATCTGCCAGAAGTTGTCAGATGCGTATGGCGCACCTTTGTTATCGCCGATGCGAATAATACGTTCGCGCGGGATCCCTACTTCTTTTTCCCAGATTTCGTAGGCTTCGTCGTCGCTTTCATAGACGGTAACCCACAGACGCTCTTTCGGCAGGGCAAACCATTTTTCGCTGGTCAGCAGTTCCCATGCAAACTGAATGGCATCGTGTTTGAAATAGTCGCCGAAGCTGAAGTTGCCCAGCATTTCGAAGAAGGTATGGTGACGCGCGGTGTAACCGACGTTTTCCAGGTCGTTGTGTTTACCACCCGCACGCACGCAGCGTTGGGAAGTGGTAGCGCGGGAATAATTACGCTTGTCGAGCCCAAGGAAGACATCCTTGAACTGGTTCATCCCGGCGTTGGTAAACAACAAAGTTGGGTCGTTATGGGGTACCAGGGAGCTGCTGGCAACTACCTGATGCCCCTTACTATGGAAAAAGTCGAGAAACGCCTGACGGATCTCAGCGGTGCTCTTGCTCATAATTATCCTGAAATCAAGCTAACGAAATATCGCCACCAGCTACAGCGTGTCTTAACCGCCGGGCTGGTAACTGAAAAGTGGGAATAAGATAAGTTTTCTTGACTGGGAAGTAAAATACCGTATGCGTTCAGTCGGCAAAATTTCGCCAAATCTCCTGGATATCTTCCATCAGATAGCCACGATAGAGCAGAAAACGCTGGATCTTAACTTTTTCTGAAAAGACAGTTGGCAAAGGTTCGCCATATTTTCGCGTCGCCTGATCGCGTGCCAGCGCACACCAGTCAATGTCACATTCACGCATCGCTTTTTCTGTCGCTTCGCGGGAAATACCTTTCTGATTCAGTTCCTGACGAATACGCGCCGGACCATAGCCTTTGCGGCTACGGCTGGCAATAAAGCGCGCAACAAATCGGCTGTCATCGAGATAGCCATGTTCATGGCACCAGGCAATAACGCGCGCGTAATCTTCTGCCGTAGCATCAATCTCTTCCGGGCCATTTTTGCCCATAATCGGTGCCGCGAGTTTACGTCGCAATTCTTGCTCACTGTGATCGCGCACCGCCAGAATGCGTACCGCTCGATCCAACAGACGAGCATATGCCGAGCGACGGGATGTTGAGTCTGTCATGGCATATCCTTAAAACTTAAAAAACAAAAGGGCCGCAGATGCGACCCTGGTTTTGCTGACAAAGTGGCGTTGTTCATGCCGGATGCGGCGTGAGCGCCTTATCCGTCCTACAAACCGTGCAACTTCAATACATTGCAGAGAACATGTAGGTCTGATAAGCGTAGCGCATCAGGCAATTTTGCGTTTGTCATCCGTCTCAGAGTCGCAGATGCGCCCCTTGAGTATCAAACAAGACGATTAAAAATCTTCGTTAGTTTCTGCTACGCCTTCGCTGTCATCTACAGAGAAATCCGGCGTTGAGTTCGGGTTGCTCAGCAGCAGCTCACGTACTTTCTTCTCGATCTCTTTCGCGGTTTCCGGGTTATCTTTCAGCCAGGCAGTCGCATTCGCTTTACCCTGACCGATCTTCTCACCTTTGTAGCTGTACCACGCGCCTGCTTTCTCGATCAGCTTCTCTTTCACGCCCAGGTCAACCAACTCGCCGTAGAAGTTGATGCCTTCACCGTAGAGGATCTGGAATTCGGCCTGTTTAAACGGCGCTGCAATTTTGTTCTTCACCACTTTCACGCGGGTTTCGCTACCCACTACGTTTTCGCCCTCTTTCACCGCGCCGATACGACGGATGTCGAGACGAACAGAGGCGTAGAATTTCAGCGCGTTACCACCGGTAGTGGTTTCCGGGTTACCGAACATCACACCAATTTTCATACGGATCTGGTTGATGAAGATCAGCAGCGTGTTGGACTGCTTCAGGTTACCCGCCAGCTTACGCATCGCCTGGCTCATCATACGTGCTGCAAGGCCCATGTGAGAGTCGCCGATTTCGCCTTCGATTTCCGCTTTCGGCGTCAGTGCCGCCACGGAGTCAACGACGATAACGTCTACTGCGCCAGAACGCGCCAGAGCGTCACAGATTTCCAGTGCCTGCTCGCCGGTGTCCGGCTGGGAGCACAGCAGGTTGTCGATATCGACACCCAGTTTACGTGCATAGACTGGGTCCAGCGCGTGTTCAGCATCGATAAACGCACAGGTTTTACCTTCGCGCTGGGCAGCGGCAATCACCTGCAGCGTCAGCGTGGTTTTACCGGAAGATTCCGGTCCGTAGATTTCGACGATACGGCCCATCGGCAGACCACCTGCTCCGAGCGCGATATCCAGTGAAAGCGAACCAGTAGAGATGGTTTCCACATCCATGGAACGGTCTTCACCCAGGCGCATGATGGAGCCTTTACCAAATTGTTTCTCAATCTGGCCCAGTGCTGCCGCCAACGCTTTCTGTTTGTTTTCGTCGATAGCCATTTTTACTCCTGTCATGCCGGGTAATACCGGATAGTCAATATGTTCTGTTGAAGCAATTATACTGTATAGTCATACAGTATCAAGTATTTTGTAGAAATTGTTGCCGCAGCGTATTTAAGGCATAAGCCGTCGCCTTACGACGCACGGCATCGCGGTCGCCGCTAAAGCATTCCCGGCGGGTAATGCCTTCGCCGCGGGCTGTGGCAAAAGCAAACCAGACGGTGCCGACAGGCTTCTCTTCGCTGCCGCCATCCGGTCCGGCGATGCCACTGATAGCAACCGCATAATCAGCACGAGCCGCTTTCAGTGCGCCTATCGCCATTTCCACCACAACAGGTTCACTCACCGCGCCATGCTGCGCCAGCGTCTCTTCGCGTACGCCGATCATCTGCGCTTTGGCTTCGTTACTGTAGGTGACAAATCCGCGTTCAAACCAGGCGGAACTGCCGGCAATATCGGTAATCACTTTCGCTACCCAACCGCCAGTACAGGATTCAGCGGTTGTTACGGTTGCGCCACGGGATTTCAGCGCCAGCCCTACCTGCTCGCTTAACTGCATCAGTTCACTGTCAGTCATCACAACCTCTGTCAGTCAAAAATTTATGCCGGACAAGATAGCACTTTCCCGCAGAAGATGGGGACCAGCGATTCATTTTACGAGTCGCATTCCGAAATAAGACTGTTGCGGCCAACCGGTAAAGAAAAACGCTACCATGCAGCGTTCATATTGCCAGGTATTCACAAGGAGAGAAAAATAATGACAACAAAGAAAACGGATAACACCCCCCAAAACGTGCTTAAACAGACCACGCAAATACGTATGTGGGTCATCATTGGTGGCATCAGCGCACTGGTTTCAGTGATATGTAAGATTTTATCTTCTGGCTATCTTGAACCTTTCGACTTCGGTCAGGCTGCGTTAGGCGTTGTCTGCCTGGGATATGCGATATCGCTGTCAAAAAAAATCAGGCAATTACGTCATTCGAATAAACAGTAAGAAAGCAGAGGGAAGTTTAACCTCCCTCTTGCAGATAGTTACTGTACGCGCGCCAGCGCCACGGCTTGTCCTAACTGCCAGACCGCCATTGCGTAATGTGTGCTGTGGTTATAACGGGTAATGGTGTAGAAGTTCGGCAGACCGTACCAGTACTGATAACCTGTTCCAACATCCAAACGCAGCAGGCTGGCCTGTTGATGGTTGCCCAGCGACTGCTGTGGCGTTAAACCTGCCGCGGCAAGCTGCGAAATGCTGTACTTGGTTTTGAAGCCATTTGGCAAGCCTGGAGCCTGACCATTTGCCATTACCGCGACCTGATCGCCTTTTACCCAGCCGTGCGCTTTGAAATAGTTCGCCACGCTACCGATCGCATCAACCGGATCCCAAAGGTTGATATGCCCGTCGCCGCTGAAATCTACCGCATATTGTTTGTAAGACGACGGCATAAACTGTCCGTAGCCCATCGCCCCGGCAAAGGAACCTTTCAGATTGAGCGGATCGTCCTGCTCATCGCGCGCCATCAGCAGGAAGGTTTCCAGCTCGCCAGAGAAATACTCCGCGCGGCGTGGATAGTTAAATGACAGCGTTGCCAGCGCATCGAGGATGCGGGTTTTCCCCATCACGCGCCCCCAGCGGGTTTCGACGCCGATAATCCCGACGATAATTTCCGGCGGTACGCCATACACCTGCCACGCGCGATTCAGCGCATCTTCATACTGATTCCAGAAAACCACGCCGTTCTGCACGTTATCCGGCGTAATAAATTTTTTGCGATAACGCAGCCATGCGCCGTTCGGACCAGATGGCGGTTTCACCGATGTGGTTGGTGCCTGGTTATCCATCAGCCGCAGTACCGAATCCAGACGTTTCGCCTGAGAGAGAATTTCCTGCAATTGCTGACGATCGAAACCATGTTTGTTCACCATTTTTTCGATGAACTGCTGCGCATTGGGGTTATTGGCGAAATCTCCGCCCATCTGCATCACATTGTGCTGCGGCTCAAGCAGGAAGCCGCCGGACGGCGTTCCGGTGGTTGTTTCAGTCTCAGTCGGTTTTGGCTTGCTGCTACAGGCGGCAAGTAACACAAAAAGGGGAAGCAATGTTACATAACGATGCTTGAACATGAGGGGTCCATTTAACAAATTCAACCAGGGGCAAGTATGGTAAAGCATCCCGCCCAGCACAAGGAAGCGGTAGTCTGTTTTCGGCACTCCATTTCTCTTTAGTCTCTTCTTTCAGTTAATATTTTTTCTTAAAGTATGTTGTAACTAAATTCACATATGTTGTTTCCCTTCCCATAGCGCTGGATAATGAGCGCTCATTCCGGCCATCAATCCTTGGCTGGAATAAATAAATGGACCTTAACCGGAGAGAGCAATGAGTGAAGCACTACTGAACGCGGGACGTCAGACGTTAATGCTGGAGTTGCAGGAAGCAAGCCGTTTACCGGAACGTCTGGGCGATGATTTTGTTCGCGCCGCCAATATCATCCTGCACTGCGAAGGCAAAGTGGTAGTTTCGGGAATTGGCAAATCGGGCCACATTGGTAAGAAAATCGCCGCAACACTTGCCAGCACCGGCACACCGGCTTTTTTTGTCCATCCGGCAGAAGCACTGCACGGCGATCTGGGGATGATTGAAAGCCGCGATGTGATGCTGTTTATCTCTTACTCCGGTGGAGCGAAGGAACTGGATCTGATTATTCCACGTCTGGAAGACAAATCTATCGCGCTGCTGGCGATGACCGGCAAACCGACGTCACCGCTGGGACTCGCGGCGAAAGCGGTGCTGGATATCTCCGTAGAACGCGAAGCCTGTCCGATGCACCTTGCGCCGACCTCCAGCACCGTCAATACCCTGATGATGGGTGATGCGCTGGCGATGGCGGTCATGCAGGCACGCGGATTTAATGAAGAAGATTTTGCCCGCTCCCACCCAGCTGGGGCACTGGGCGCTCGCTTGCTGAATAAAGTGCATCATCTGATGCGCCGTGATGACGCTATCCCACAGGTAGCGTTAACCGCAAGCGTGATGGATGCGATGCTGGAACTCAGCCGCACCGGTCTGGGGCTGGTGGCGGTATGTGACGCTCAACAACAGGTACAAGGCGTCTTTACCGACGGTGATTTACGTCGCTGGCTGGTTGGCGGCGGCGCACTCACCACGCCAGTTAATGAAGCGATGACGACAGGCGGCACGACATTACAGGCACAAAGTCGCGCCATCGACGCCAAAGAAGTTCTGATGAAGCGCAAAATCACCGCCGCACCGGTGGTGGATGAAAACGGCAAACTCACCGGTGCGATTAACCTGCAGGATTTCTATCAGGCCGGAATTATTTAATCCTTCAATCCCAGACGTTTCGCCAGCCGATGCAGGTTGGCGACGTCGGTTTCCAGCATCCGCGCGCAGGCAGCCCAGTTGTTATGATTTTGTGCCAGTGCCTGGCGAATGGTTTCACGCTGGAACGCTTCTGTCGCTTCACGCAGATTTTGCTTAACAACGGGCATTGTCATCGCTTCTGGCAGCGGCAACGCCTCCTCAGGAAAAGCAAAATGTTGCGCCTCAAGAATCACTTCATCGCCGCTGCGAGTGGCTCTCGCCAGCACTACCGCCCGATGAATAGCATGTTCCAGTTCGCGCACATTTCCCGGAAAATTATAGTGTTGCAGTAATTTTCGCGCCCCGGCACTTAATACCACGCGGGAGAGCCCCAGCCGCAAACGACACTGCTCACAGAAATACCCTGCCAGCAGAATGACGTCATCGCCCCGCTCACGCAGCGGCGGCACCGAAAGTGGAAACACGCTCAGGCGATGAAACAAGTCGGCGCGAAATCGCCCTGCCAGCACCTCTTCGCGTAAGTCGCGGTTAGTCGCAGCCAGCACGCGCACATCGACCCGCAAACTGCGGTCATCGCCAACGCGCTGAATATCGCCATACTGCAACACCCTCAGCAGCTTGGCCTGCAATGCCAACGACAACTCGCCGATCTCATCCAGAAACAGCGTGCCGTTATCCGCCATTTCAAACTTCCCGCTGCGGTTACTGATAGCGCCAGTAAACGCTCCTTTCACATGCCCGAACAACTCACTTTCCGCCACACTTTCCGGCAGTGCGGCACAGTTGAGATAGACCAGCGGATTCACCGCCCTTGGCGAGGCTTCATGAATCGCTTTCGCCACCAGCTCCTTACCGGTTCCCGTCTCACCGCTGATCAGGACGTTGAGATCGGACGCCGCCACAATCTCAATCTCTTTTTTCAATTGCGTCATACCTGGCGACAGACCGATCATCTGCGTCTGTTTCACCGCTTCAAACGGCGCGGCATCGCCTGGCAGCATATTCTGGCTTTCCAGTTGTTCAATCAGCAACGCATTACTTAACGCTCCCGCCGCCAGCGCAGCAATCAGCCGTAACTCTTCGTCGCTGAAAACATCGAACTGATCGGGCTGCATCCCGTCGAGCGTCAGTGCGCCGATCAAGTTTTGTCCGGCAAACAACGGCAGGCCAACGCAGGCGTGAACCTTCAGACTCTCCTGCCCGGGAATCAAACCGTCATAGGGATCGGGCAATTCGCTGTCTGCGGGAAAACGCACCACGTCCCCGGCGCGGGCAATCGCTTCCAGCCGCGGATGACCTTCCAGCGCAAAGCGTCTACCGAGTACATCCTTCGCCAGCCCGTCGATGGCAAGCGGAATAAACTGCCGCGAGTCGTAACGTAGCAACGCAGACGCATCGCACTCCAGCACCTGACGCAGCGTGGTGATCAGGCGCTGAAAACGATCCTGATGACCAATTCCACGCTGCAATTCGATGGCGATATTCGCCAGCACATCAACGGAAAAACTCATCTTTGCCTCACTGTCAATTTGACTATAGATATTGTCATATCGACCATTTTATTAATAGTCATTTTGACTACTCATTAATGAGCATGATTTTATTTATATTTTAAAAACAATTAGATAAAAAACTGGCACGCAATCTGCAATTAGCAAGACATCTTTTTAGAACACGCTGAATAAATTGAGGTTGCTATGTCTATTGTGGTGAAAAATAACATTCATTGGGTTGGTCAACGTGACTGGGAAGTGCGTGATTTTCACGGTACAGAATATAAAACGCTGCGCGGCAGCAGCTACAACAGCTACCTCATCCGCGAAGAAAAAAACGTGCTGATCGACACCGTCGACCATAAATTCAGCCGCGAATTTGTGCAGAACCTGCGTAATGAAATCGATCTGGCGGATATCGACTACATCGTTATTAACCATGCAGAAGAGGACCACGCCGGGGCGCTGAGCGAACTGATGGCGCAAATTCCCGATACGCCGATTTACTGTACTGCCAACGCTATCGACTCGATAAATGGTCATCACCATCATCCGGAGTGGAATTTTAATGTGGTGAAAACTGGCGACACGCTGGATATCGGCAACGGCAAACAGCTCATTTTTGTCGAAACGCCAATGCTGCACTGGCCGGACAGCATGATGACTTACCTGACAGGCGACGCGGTGCTGTTCAGTAACGATGCTTTCGGTCAGCACTACTGCGACGAGCATCTGTTCAACGATGAAGTGGATCAGACGGAGCTTTTCGAGCAGTGCCAGCGTTACTACGCCAATATCCTGACGCCGTTCAGCCGCCTGGTAACGCCGAAAATTACCGAGATCCTGGGCTTTAACTTACCAGTCGATATGATAGCGACCTCTCACGGCGTGGTATGGCGCGATAACCCGACGCAAATTGTCGAGCTGTACCTGAAATGGGCGGCGGATTATCAGGAAGACAGAATCACCATTTTCTACGACACCATGTCGAATAATACCCGCATGATGGCTGACGCTATCGCCCAGGGGATTGCGGAAACCGACCCGCGCGTAGCGGTGAAAATTTTCAACGTCGCCCGAAGCGATAAAAACGAAATCCTGACCAATGTCTTCCGCTCAAAAGGCGTACTGGTTGGGACTTCGACGATGAATAACGTGATGATGCCGAAAATCGCCGGGCTGGTGGAGGAGATGACCGGATTACGCTTCCGTAACAAACGCGCCAGTGCTTTCGGCTCTCATGGTTGGAGCGGCGGTGCGGTGGATCGTCTTTCCACGCGCTTGCAGGATGCAGGTTTCGAAATGTCACTTAGCCTGAAAGCCAAATGGCGACCGGACCAGGATGCACTGGAATTATGCCGTGAACACGGTCGCGAAATCGCCCGTCAGTGGGCGCTCGCGCCGCTGCCACAAATCACGGTGAATACGGTAGTTAAAGAAGAAACCTCTGCCACCACGACGGCTGATCTCGGTCCGCGGATGCAGTGCAGCGTCTGCCAGTGGATTTACGATCCGGCAAAAGGCGAGCCAATGCAGGACGTCGCACCGGGAACGCCGTGGAGTGAAGTTCCGGACAACTTCCTCTGCCCGGAATGTTCCCTCGGCAAAGATGTCTTTGACGAACTGGCATCGGAGGCAAAATGAGTTACGGCATTGTGATCATTGGTTCGGGCTTCGCCGCCCGCCAACTGGTGAAAAATATCCGCAAACAGGACGCTACTATTCCATTAACCCTGATTGCCGCCGACAGCATGGATGAGTACAACAAACCTGACCTCAGCCATGTTATCAGCCAGGGGCAACGTGCCGACGACCTTACCCGCCAGACGGCAGGTGAATTTGCCGAGCAGTTTAATCTGCGCCTGTTTCCGCACACTTGGGTGACGGATATCGATGCCGAAGCCCATGTGGTGAAAAGTCAGAATAATCAGTGGCAATACGACAAGTTAGTGCTGGCAACCGGTGCCAGCGCCTTTGTCCCGCCAGTGCCTGGGCGTGAGTTAATGCTGACGTTAAATAGTCAGCAAGAGTATCGCGCCTGTGAAACACAACTGCAGGATGCCCAACGCGTGTTGATTGTCGGCGGTGGTTTGATTGGTAGCGAACTGGCGATGGATTTTTGTCGGGCAAGCAAAGCGGTCACGCTGATTGATAACGCCGCCAGCATTCTGGCGTCGTTAATGCCGCCGGAAGTAAGCAGCCGCTTGCAGCATCGGTTGACGGAGATGGGCGTTCATCTGCTGTTAAAATCTCAGTTGCAGGGGCTGGAAAAAACGGATTCTGGCATTCTGGCAACGCTGAACCGCCAGCGTAGCATCGAAGTGGATGCGGTAATTGCCGCCACCGGACTGCGCCCGGAAACCGCCCTGGCACGACGCGCCGGGCTGACGATTAATCGCGGCGTTTGCGTCGACAGTTATCTGCAAACCAGTAATGCCGATATTTATGCGCTGGGCGATTGCGCGGAAATTAACGGTCAGGTATTGCCGTTCCTCCAGCCGATTCAACTTAGCGCGATGGTGCTGGCAAAAAATCTTCTCGGCAATAACACGCCGCTGAAACTACCGGCGATGCTGGTGAAAATCAAAACGCCGGAATTACCGCTGCATCTGGCAGGCGAAACCCAGCGTCAGGATTTACGCTGGCAGATTAATACCGAACGCCAGGGAATGGTGGCGCGCGGCGTTGACGATGCAGACCAGCTTCGCGCCTTTGTGGTCAGTGAGGATCGGATGAAAGAGGCATTTGGATTGTTGAAAACGTTGCCGATGTAGGCGGGCTACTGTGCCTAAAATGTCGGATGCGACCTACGGGGACGCATGTGTTGGCCGGATAAGGCGTTTACGCCGCATCCAGCTACTGTACCCAAAATGTCGGATGCAACGCTCGCGCGTCTTATCCGACCTACGGGGAGCGCATCCGGCAATGGTGGCCAAATGCAACACGTTTTATCCGTTCTGGACTTCACCCGCTAACCAACGAGCCGCAGCAATAACCCCCTGCCCCAGAGACAAGCCGCCATCACCCGCCGGTAAACTCTGTGGAAAGAGCAACGTGAAATCAGCGAGATAATGCGCCAGACGTGCACGCAGCAAACGGTTATGAATAACCCCACCGCTAAATACCAGCGTAGTGATACCGCGCATCGTGGCCTGCTCACGCATCAACGCGGCAAAACCCTGCGCCAGCGCATCATGAAACGCCCACGCGCGTTGATTAACCGGTGCCTGCCAGTTCAGCCACTGCTGCCAGAAAGTGGCGAGATCCAGTTGATTGTCCACCAGCGGCATCGTCACCGGATGCGTCACTCCGTGGCACGAAGCTGCGAGTGCCTCCAGAGCACAAGCCGCTTCACCTTCATAACTTAACGTGGCTGGCGCACAGCCCAGTGCCGCCGCTACGGCATCGAACAAACGCCCACACGATGACGCCAGCGGCGCGTTAATTCCACGTTCAATGGCCCGCGCCAGCACGCTCCAGTTTTGCTGTTGCACACTTGCCGTTTCAGGATAATTCTGCCACTCCGGCACAAAGCGCAGGCACTGCGCCAACAGGTTTCGCCACGGCTGCTTCGCCGCCAAATCGCCACCCGGAAGCGCCACCGCAGGCAAGCCGCCCAAGTGCTGGCATTCGCGATAGTTCACCCGCAGACACTCGCCGCCCCACAAAGCGCCGTTCTCCCCCATACCGATACCGTCGAGCGTCAAAGCAATGACATCCCCGCCATCCAGTGGCCAGTGATGTTCTGCCAGACACGCCGCCGCGTGGGCATGATGATGCAGCACCGTTTGCGTCGGCAGATTCATTTCGCTCGCCCACTGGCTGGAGACATAGCCCGGATGCACGTCATGCACAACGTATTGCGGGGTAAAATCGTAGATGTTTTGCATCAGGCGTAACGCTTCGCGCCACTGCATCTGGATGCCATCGTCACTTAAATCGCCCAGATGCTGACTCAACACCGCTTGTTCACCGCGCACCAGGCAGAAGGTATTTTTCAGATCCGCGCCGAGACACAGCACAGGCGGAACATTTTTAAAGCCCGGAGGCAAAGCCAGCGCATCCGGCACATACCCCCGCGAACGGCGCAGCATTTCGCCGCTTTCGCGCACCACTGAATCATCCATCCGCTGCACGATGTCGCGGTTATGTATCAAGAATCCGTCGGCAATGCCCTGCAAATCCTCCAGCGCCTGTTCGTTGCTGATAGCCGGTGGTTTACCGCTCAGGTTGCCGGAGGTCATCACCAGCGGGCATTGCAATTCCTGTAACAGCAAATGCTGGAGCGGATTCGCAGGCAACATCACCCCGACTTCGTTAAGGCCAGGGGCGATATCATCACAAAGCTCAGGAACGTATTTTTTATCCACCAGCACAATCGGCGCGGCGGGCGTGGTGAGCAACTGGCGGGCAGCGTCTGGTAAACCGTCTGCCACTGGCAACATGACCGCCAGCGGTTTCGCCGGGCGATGTTTGCGCGCCCGAAGTGTCGCCACCGCGTTACTGTTACGTGCATCGCAGGCGAGATGAAATCCGCCAATCCCTTTGATGGCGACAATGTTGCCCATTTTTAACTGTGCGATAGCTGCCTGTAATGCCGCCTCTTGTTCCTCATGTTCACCATGACTTACCCATTCAAGATGCGGGCCACACTCCGGGCAGGCCACCGGCTGGGCGTGGAAGCGACGATCGAGCGGGTCACGGTACTCTTTGTCACAAGCCGAACACAGCGGAAACGCCGCCATCACGGTAAACGGGCGGTCGTAAGGCATGGCGCGAATAATGGTGAAACGCGGGCCGCAGTGGGTACAGTTGATAAACGGATAACGATAACGCCGTTCGCCTAGGGTATTCATTTCGGCAAGACAGGCAGGGCAAGTAGCGGCATCGGGAACAATTTGCGTATTCATGACGCCGCCCGCGCTCTGGCGGATGGTGAACTCAGTGGGCAGTTGTGACCAGATAAACGGCTCACGCTCGACGCTATCAATACGCGCCAGCGGCGGGCAGTGCTGATGCAATTGAACAAGAAACATTTCCGGGTCTTCCAGCAGCCGGACTTCCACGCCATCGCCGTCATTACAGACATCGCCGTGAAGATTTAATTGCTGTGCCAGCTGCCAAACAAACGGACGAAAACCGACGCCCTGCACTTTGCCACGAATACGCAGTTGGACACCGCAAGATGTGTTTTTTGCCATTGAGTTATTCCCGCCATCATGAATTGCGTAACCCGCCCAGCCGGACACGACAGCGTCGCATCCGGCAGCCACAGGTCGGCGATACCGCCCGCACCGTATTCTACGAATATTTCCGGGAATTCCTTTGATGCCAGAACAGTTCTGTAAGATTTTTAGAACATCAGCGCCGTGCGGCGGCGTTTTTCTGCGCTCAGTTGTTCAAGTTTATTACGATCGACACAAATCAGCGCATGGGTCGGGCAAGCTGCCATACACGCCGGGCCGTCTTCACGATGGTTACAGAGGTCGCATTTATTGGCTTCAGCTTTGTCAGCCCGTACATTAAGCCCCGCGCCGCTGTTGCGAATCACCGGACGTACCACCACTTCCATCGCGCCATACGGGCAAGCCACAACGCAGGTTTTGCAACCAATGCAACGTTCCTGCATCACATGAACAAACCCTTTATCACGGCTGATAGCACCATTCGGGCAGACGTTAGCGCACGGTGCATCTTCACACTGACGGCAGACTGTTGCCGTGGAAATGTTCACACCTTTAATGACATGGATTCGCGGTAAAAAAGTTTCCGGGGTCAGCGATGCACAGTCCTGATTTTCCTGATGAGAAACCACGCACGCCACTTCACAAGTACGGCAACCAATACATTTACTCGCGTCAGCAATGATGAAACGGTTCATCAAATTCTCCAGCAATGACAGTTAATGCGCCGATACATTCACAAATCATGCCAGTTTTTAATTTACTGTTATTTAAGGAAATTAATTTCTGCGATGCAGGAAAAACGATGTCATCGACACTAGTGACGATGACATGTGATGACAGTGTTTATTGCGAAAGAGCAATGAGTGAGTCGCGGCGGATCAGTTTTCCGCTGAAGGTTTTCGGCGGTGAGAAATCCCCGCCATCGAGCATAAAAATCAGCCGTCCAATAATTTCCTGAATCATCTCAGTCACCGGAATTTTTACGCTGGAGAGCGCCGGAACGGTGTAGGGGGCAATTGCGATATCATCGAATCCGATAACTGACACCTGCTCTGGCACCGCTATGCCGCGCTCGTGTAACGCTTTCATCGCACCAATCGCCATATCGTCGTTACTGGCAACTAACGCGCTAAATTTAGCCCCACGTTCGAGTAACGTTTCTACCCCTTCGGCCCCGCTGGCGGGCGTCCATTTACCGTTAACGATAAGTTTTTCATCGAGCGCAATACCATGCTGCGCCAGCGCGTCTTTATATCCGGCAAGACGTTCAATGCTGGTGGGAGAATCCATCGAGCCGGTAAGGAAAGCAATCTCCTGATGTCCGGCGTTTATCAACTCTGCCACGGCGTTAAAGCTGGTCTGTTTATGATCGCACCAGACGCTATGGCTGCTGTTTTTGCGCAGGCGGCGATTAAGCACCATTATCGGCTGACTGTGCGCGTCAATGATGTCATCGATCTCATCCACGCTTAAAAAACGCGGGTAAATCATGATGGCGTCGCAGCGCAAATCCAGCAGATACTGAATCGCCTGGCGCTCTTCTTCGGCGCTATGTTTGCCATCTGCCAATAGCAACTGTCGCCCTTTCTCTTCCGCCATTCGCGCGGCATGAAACAGTAATTCACTAAAATAAATGCCGTGGTAAAGCGTGTTGGTCACTACCAGCCCCAGCGTCTGAGTACTCTTCGCCGACAGATTGCGCGCCAGCAAGTTTGGGCGGTAACCGCTCTCTTCTACCGCCTGAAACACGCGATCTTTAGTCTCCTGGCTGACGTAGCCATTACCTGAAAGCACGCGGGAAACGGTCGCTTTTGAAACCCCGGCGCGCTTCGCCACTTCCAGCATCGTCGTCATCATTTTCATCCCTTTACACGCAATCAACGCAGTGTACTGCACCGTTTGCCGATTGTCCTTGCGCAATCGGCGGGAAAAATATTCAGGTGACCGGTTTCACAAATATAAAAAATGAACAATTAACTCTCTTGCTTATTTTTTGACAACTATTCATGATTTTGTGAAACCGGTTTCTTAATTCCGTTTCAGCATCGGCATTTTTCCGTCCCGTCGACTGATAACAACTACATCTACCCTACTGATAACAGGATAAAATCCGATGGCCAAAAATTATGCGGCGCTGGCACGCTCGGTGATAGCAGCACTGGGCAGCGTTGATAACATCTCGGCAGTCACGCACTGTATGACGCGTTTGCGCTTTGTTATCAAAGATGACCAGCTTATCGACAGCCCGACGTTAAAAACCATCCCCGGCGTGCTCGGCGTGGTACGTAGTGACAACCAGTGTCAGGTAATTATCGGCAATACCGTTTCGCAAGCCTTTCAGGAAGTCGTCAGTCTGCTGCCGGGAGATATGCAGCCCGCACAGCCCGTGGGTAAACCTAAACTCACGCTACGTCGCATTGGTGCGGGGATCCTTGATGCGCTGATCGGCACCATGTCACCGCTGATCCCGGCGATTATCGGCGGATCGATGGTCAAACTACTGGCGATGATCCTCGAGATGAGCGGCGTGTTGACAAAAGGATCGCCGACCTTAACCATTCTGAATGTGATTGGTGACGGTGCTTTCTTCTTCCTGCCGCTAATGGTCGCGGCATCTGCCGCCATCAAATTTAAAACCAATATGTCGCTGGCGATTGCCATCGCGGGTGTGCTGGTACATCCGAGTTTTATTGAACTGATGGCGAAAGCGGCCCAGGGTGAACATGTCGAATTTGCCCTGATTCCGGTCACCGCGGTGAAATATACCTACACGGTGATCCCGGCGCTGGTGATGACCTGGTGCCTGTCATATATCGAACGCTGGGTGGACAGCATTACACCGGCGGTGACCAAAAACTTCCTCAAACCGATGCTGATTGTGTTGATTGCCGCACCGCTGGCAATCCTGCTAATTGGCCCGATTGGTATCTGGATCGGTAGCGCCATTTCGGCGCTGGTTTACACCATCCATGGTTATCTGGGCTGGCTTTCAGTCGCCATTATGGGCGCACTGTGGCCTCTGCTGGTAATGACCGGGATGCACCGCGTCTTTACGCCAACCATCATTCAGACCATTGCCGAAACCGGCAAAGAAGGGATGGTCATGCCGTCCGAGATCGGCGCTAACCTGTCGCTGGGCGGTTCATCGCTGGCGGTGGCGTGGAAAACGAAAAACCCGGAACTGCGCCAGACGGCGCTGGCTGCAGCGGCATCAGCCATTATGGCGGGGATTTCCGAACCGGCGTTATACGGCGTGGCGATCCGCCTGAAACGTCCGCTTATCGCCAGTCTTATCAGCGGTTTTATTTGCGGGGCGGTTGCCGGTATGGCGGGACTTGCCAGCCACTCAATGGCAGCGCCGGGGTTATTTACCAGCGTGCAGTTCTTCGACCCGGCGAATCCAATGAGCATCGTCTGGGTGTTCGCCGTCATGGCGCTGGCGGTTGTGCTGTCGTTTATCCTCACACTGTTGCTCGGCTTTGAGGATATTCCTGTTGAGGAAGCGGCTGCCGAGGCGCGAAAGCATCAGAGTGCACAAACGACCGTCGCCAAAGAAGTAAGTCTTAATTGAGGATGAAAATGTCAGTATTTCCAGAAGGTTTTTTATGGGGCGGCGCGCTTGCCGCCAACCAGTCTGAAGGTGCGTACCGTAAAGGTGGCAAAGGGCTGACCACGGTCGATATGATCCCACATGGCGAGCATCGAATGGCGGTGAAACTGGGGCTGGAAAAACGTTTTCAGTTGCGCGATGACGAGTTTTATCCCAGCCATGAGGCGACGGATTTTTATCATCGTTATAAAGAAGATATCGCCCTGATGGCAGAGATGGGATTCAAGGTTTTCCGTACCTCGATTGCCTGGAGCCGCCTCTTTCCGCAGGGCGATGAACTGACGCCCAACCCGCAGGGCATTGCTTTTTATCGTTCGGTCTTTGAAGAGTGTAAAAAGTACGGCATCGAACCGCTGGTCACGTTGTGCCACTTCGATGTGCCGATGCATCTGGTCACCGAATATGGCTCCTGGCGTAACCGCAAGCTGGTGGAGTTTTTCAGCCGCTACGCCAGAACCTGCTTTGAAGCCTTTGATGGCCTGGTGAAATACTGGCTCACCTTCAATGAAATCAACATTATGTTGCATAGCCCGTTTTCCGGCGCGGGTCTGGTGTTTGAAGAAGGTGAAAATCAGGATCAGGTAAAATATCAGGCCGCGCATCACCAACTGATTGCCAGTGCATTAGCCACCAAAATCGCCCATGAGGTTAACCCGCAAAATCAGGTGGGCTGTATGCTGGCGGGCGGTAACTTCTACCCTTACAGTTGCAAGCCGGAAGATGTCTGGGCGGCGCTGGAGAAAGACAGGGAAAACCTGTTTTTTATTGATGTGCAGGCGCGGGGCGCGTATCCGGCTTACTCTGCCCGCGTATTCCGCGAAAAAGGGGTAACCATCGACAAAGCACCTGGCGATGATGAAATCCTGAAAAATACCGTCGATTTTGTCTCTTTCAGCTATTACGCCTCGCGCTGCGCCTCGGCGGAGATGAACGCCAACAACAGCAGTGCGGCGAACGTGGTGAAATCGCTGCGTAACCCGTATCTACAGGTAAGCGACTGGGGCTGGGGTATTGATCCACTCGGTCTGCGTATCACCATGAATATGATGTACGACCGTTATCAGAAGCCGCTGTTTCTGGTGGAAAACGGCCTGGGCGCAAAAGATGAATTTGCTGCTAATGGTGAGATTAACGATGACTATCGCATCAGCTATTTACGCGAACATATCCGCGCAATGGGCGAAGCGATTGCAGACGGCATTCCGCTGATGGGCTACACCACCTGGGGCTGTATTGATTTGGTTTCCGCCTCTACGGGTGAAATGAGCAAGCGCTACGGTTTTGTCTACGTAGACCGTGACGACGCAGGCAACGGTACGCTGACGCGCACGCGTAAGAAATCGTTCTGGTGGTATAAAAAAGTGATTGCCAGTAACGGTGAAGATTTAGAGTAAGTAACAGTGCCGGATGCGGCGTGAACGCCTTATCCGGCCTACATGTCGCACGAACCAGGTAGGCCCGATAAGCGCAGCGCATCAGGCAATCTGGCGTTTGCTATCAGTTCTGATTCCCTCATCAAGAACATCCCTGTCCTGATTCCTTACTGAAAAACTACTCTTCTTCCACCGCTAACTGCGTAAATCCGCCGTTCCCTTCCCAGCCTTCCAGTCGTTGATAAACGGTTTCAACCGCATCTTTAATCGGCTGGGTCATCGGGTAGTAAAAGCCGACGATATCCGGCTGGATGCCGAGGAAAATCACTTCGCCAATATCTTCTTTCAACTGGTCGATAAGGTAGTTCAACGGCATGTTATGGGTAGTCATCATAAACATCTCGGCGATGTCATCTGGGTCGATGATGCGGATCTCGCCGGGGTTTAGCCCCATATCAGTGGCGTCGACAATCAGCAGTCGTGTCGGGCGCAGTTCGCGGATGGCGACAATGTCGTTTTCCGGTGCGCTACCGCCATCAATCACCACCCAGTTACCTTTCGGCGCGGCGGCGCACTTTTCCGCCAGCAGCGGACCTGCGCCATCATCGCCCATCATGCTATTGCCAACACAGAGTAAAACGTCAGTCACGCAATCTCCTCACCATCAAATAGATGGCGTTTTCCTGATGAATATCGTGCAGCATACTTAACAGCATTGTACTCCATTCCTTCTGCTGCGAAGTTTGCGCTGCCCGGGCTTTATCGAATGCGTTGGCCAGCATCGGCACATGGTTAATGTCGATGACGATCTCACCATATTTCGGCACGCCTTCCATTTTGCGGCGGGCTTCGCTGCCCGCTTCCAGAGTAGCAATCCATGCCAGATATTCATCCCACGGGCAGGTGAGCGCCGCTTCCAGGCAATCGATAACCCCAAGGTGGTGACCAATCGCCAGGCTGTAATAGACCACCTGCTGCGCCTCGGCGGGCGTGGCATCGTTCTCATCAATAAATTTACGGCTCAGTTGACTGAACACCACCTTTTCACTCATCGGATACGCGCCTCTTCAACAACATGATTCAGATGGCTGACAATCTCGTTCAGACGCGGATCGTTTTCCGCTTCCAGCCAGCGTGCAACCTGTTCTTCGCCCTGCCCTAACTGTGTCAGGAAGTCATCGGCAATCTGACGACCGTAGCGGTAACCCGCCAGGCGGCGTGCTTCGCGATCCACTTTCACGCGCAGCGGCTGCACCATATCGCCATGCAGGATCTCAGCCGGTTGTTCATCCTGCTCACCCGGGCCACGGGCGTGAATTTTCTGCTCCAGCAGGCCGAGTGCCATTGCAAAGCCGTACAGCGTGGCGGCTGGTGTTGGCGGGCAGCCAGGGATATAAACATCCACCGGGACGATTTTATCCGTACCGCCCCACACGCAGTAAAGATCGTGGAAAATGCCGCCGCTGTTGCCGCAGGCACCGTAGGAGATACAGATTTTCGGGTCCGGCGCGGACTGCCACGCACGTAGCGCAGGGGATCGCATTGCACGGGTTACCGCGCCGGTAAACAGTAAAATATCCGCATGACGCGGTGACGGAACGACTTTAATGCCGAAGCGTTCTGCATCGAAAAGTGGCGAAAGCGTGGCGAAAATTTCGATTTCGCAGCCGTTGCAGCCGCCGCAGTCCACGCGGTAAACGTAGGCAGAACGTTTGATTTTTTTCAGTAACGACGCCTTCATGCTGGCGATGGACTCATCCACCGTCATCGGGACCGGAATGCCGTTGGCGTCACGGGGGCCTAATAAATTGCTCATCAGATGGCCTCTTTCATATGGCGAGTCAGTTCAATACGGTCGGACGGCACCAGGCATTTCTGGCGCTTACATTCCGGGCAAGTCTCAAAGCTTTCGCGGTGGTTTTCCGCGCGGCTGTCGCCGTTGTGCTTAAGCAGCGCAATGGCGTAGTCGATCTCTTTCTGAACGGCGAAAGGACGATTGCAGACGCGGCAGTTGCACAGCGCAAAGCGGGACTGTTGCAGGAAATCTTCTTTCTTCCACACCGCCAGTTCGTACTCTTGCGACAGTTTGATCGCCGCCGTTGGGCAGACTTCTTCGCAGCGTCCACAGAAGATGCAGCGCCCGAGATTAAACTCCCAGGCAAGCTCTCCTGTGGCGAGGTCAGTTTCAACCGTTAAGGCGTTTGACGGGCAGGCATTGACGCAGGCCGCGCAGCCGATGCACTGCTGCGGGTTCTGCTCTGGCTTACCACGGAAGTTTTTATCAACCGCAATCGGCTCCAGCGGATAAGACGAGGTCGCCGTGCCGGTTTTGATGACTTTTTTGATAAAGGTAAACATGGCGATTCCTTATTTCAGCGGCGAGTTTTTACGCTCAATGCTGTAGCGCTCAAGTTCTTTGTACGGCACCACTTTGCTCTTCTTCTTACGTACATCGACCACGGTCATGCGGTCGGTACAGGAGTAGCAAGGGTCCAGGCTACCGATAATCAGCGGCGCATCGGAAACAGTGTTGCCACGCAGCATGTAGCGCAGGGTCGGCCAGTTCGCGTAGGTCGCGGCACGGCAGCGCCAGCGGTACAGCTTCTGGTTGTCACCGGTCATGCTCCAGTGGATATCATCGCCGCGCGGCGCTTCGGCAAAGCCCAGCGCGAAACGGTGCGGAATGTAGGTAAAGCCTTCCACCATCAGCGGGCCGCCCGGTAGGTTATCCAGACCGTAGTCGATCATGTTCAGCGCGGTATAGACTTCGTTGATACGCACCTTCAGACGGGAAATAACGTCGCAGCCCTGCTCGCTGTGGACTTCCATTGGCAGCAGGCCATAACCGACAAACGGGTGATCGGCGCGGGTATCGCGGGCGTGACCGCTGGCGCGGACCATCGGGCCAACGTTACTGAAATCGCGGGCAATTTCCGGGTCCAGACGACCAATGCCAACGGTGCGCTGTTCCATGTTCGGAGTGCTCAGCAGCACATCCACCAGCTCCTGCACTTCACGACGCATCTGCTGTGCCAGTTGACGGGTCTGGATCATGTCATCTTTCAGCAGATCGCGACGAATCCCGCCGATCAGGTTCAGGCCGTAAGTTTTACGCGCACCGGTAAGGATCTCTGCCATTTTCATTGAGGTTTCACGCACGCGGAAGAACTGCATAAAACCGGAGTCAAAGCCAGTGAAGTGGCAGGCCAGGCCGAGGTTCAGCAGGTGCGAGTGCAGGCGTTCCACCTCCAGCAGAATGGCGCGGATCATCTGCGCACGTTCTGGCACCTGAATACCCATCGCGTTTTCCACTGACGTGGTGTAGGCGGTGCTGTGGGCGAAGCCGCAGATCCCGCACACACGGTCAGAGAGGAAGGTCACTTCGTTGTAACCCATGCGGGTTTCCGCCAGTTTTTCCATGCCGCGATGGACATAGAACAGACGGTAGTCGGCGTCGATAATGTTTTCGCCATCAACGAACAGACGGAAGTGGCCCGGTTCGTCGGAAGTGACGTGCAGCGGACCAATCGGCACGACGTTGTTTTTCTTGTCGCCCAGTTCGTTGATGAACTCGTAGGTTTCAGCATCGGTGGTCGGTGCCGGACGTTGACGATAATCCATGCTGTCTTTACGCAGCGGATAAAGTTCATCCGGCCAGTCATCCGGCAGCACCAGACGACGTTCATCCGGCAAACCAACCGGAATCAAACCGTACATATCGCGCACTTCGCGCTCGCCCCACACCGCCGCCGGAACGCGTGGCGTCACGGACGGATACTCCGGTTTGTTGGCGTCAACTTCAACACGCACGGTTACCCAACATTTGGTGCCCTTCTCCATCGACAGCACGTAGTAAACGGCGTAATGACCGTTCAGTTTGCGTTCGTCGTTACCAAACAGCACCGACAGCCAGCCGCCCTGTTTGTAGTAGAGGAACTCCACCACTTCCGGCAGATAGTTCACCTTCACGGTGACAGTCAGCTGATCTTTGGTCTGCCAGGCGTGGTCCAGCACGACGCCCGGAAATGCCTCATTCAGCGCGGCGAGATAATGTTGACCTAATTTTTCTTCAGACATGCTCAAACTCTCTTTAATCACGCCGCCAGCAAGGAGACGAACGCTAAAAATGCAAAACCAAAACCAGCCCAGGTAATGCGCGGAGTAATATCAAGACGCAGACGGGCCATGCTGTTTTCGAATAGCGCGATAACCAGTACGCCGACCACCAGTTTGACGATGGCAATCACCAGCGCCAGCAGCAGCCCACCAGCGGTGAAGGTTTCCATTTGTCCCCACGGAATAAACACCCCGACGAACATCTGCAACACCACCAGCTGTTTCAGGCTGATACCCCATTTCATTACGCCAAAACCGCTACCGCTGTATTCAGAGAGCGGGCCTTCCTGCAACTCCTGCTCGGCTTCCGCCAGGTCGAACGGCAGTTTGCCCATTTCGATAAAGGTGGCGAATGCACAGGCACAAAGCGCCAGCACCAGCGGGATGCTCTGGCTCAGCGGCCAGTGATAAACGGTGTCGGTGATGTTGCTGATATTGGTGGAACCAGCAACCTGCGCGGCGACCCACAGACCAAGCAACAACATCGGTTCGACCAGCACGCCAAGCATCGCTTCACGGCTCGCGCCGATGGCGGTAAACGGGCTGCCGGTATCCAGACCAGAAATGGCAAAGAAGAAACGCGCGATGGCGAAGAGATACAGTAAGGTGATCAAATCAGCCAGTTGCGGCAGCGGAGAACCAACGGTTACTACCGGCAGCGCAGTAGCGATAGTCAGCATGACACCCACCATCACATACGGCGTCAGGCGGAACACCCAGCCGGAGGCATCCGGGCCAACGCTCTGGCGGCCCAGCAGTTTGATAATGTCGCGATACTCCTGCAACACGCCCGGCCCGCGACGGTTATGCAGACGGGCGCGCGCCACGCGGGTTATACCGGAGAGCAGCGGCGCAACGGCAAATAACACCAGCGCCTGAATTAACGGATATAAAACACTCATTCTCAGGCTCCTCGTGAAACAATAATCACCACCAGTACCGCCAGTTCAACCAGCGCCATCCGGCGGAACAGCAACGCACTACCTTCGCACTGCCAGCCCGGCACCAGCGACACCGGATTCAGCCATTTGCGCAGTTTCAGCACTGGCGCAAACGCCTGTTTAACCGGCATGGCAAAACCGTGAGCGGTAATCACCATTGATTTTTCGTGGTCGTAGCCGCACACCCAGGCCGCGCCACGGGAACGTGACGGCAAACGGTCGCCTTTGCAAATCGCCATGATGATGAATGGCAGCAGCGGGCAGGCAATCAGCAGCAGTGTGATCATCGGTTGAGAAACGGTGGTGTTGGCGGGTTCCAGCGGCAGAGGTACAGCAGCCGACAGCATCGGCAGCAGCCACGGCGCAGCAACACCGCCAATTACGCAGCAAATCGCCAGTGCCACCACGCTGACGCTCATCAGGAGCGGCGCACAGGTGGCGTTTTCGGCTTCTTTGGTACGCGGCGCACCGAGGAACGTGACGCCATAGACTTTCGCCATACACATCACCGCCAGCGCACCGGTAATTGCCAGCCCCACAGCGAGCAGCGGCCCCAGCAGACGGGCAACAAACGCGCCGCTATTGCTCAGTTTGAAGAAGGATTGATAGATAACCCATTCCCCGGCAAAACCGTTCAGCGGCGGCAGCGCAGCCATTGCCATCAGCCCGACTAACATAGCGATGGAGATAACCGGCATTTTCTTGCCAATACCACCGAGTTTTTCGATATCGCGATGACCGGTACGGAACCAGACGCTCCCGGCCCCGAGGAACAGTACGCTTTTGAACAGGCTATGGTTAAGCAGATGGTACAGACCACCGACCAGACCAAGGGCAATCAGCGCCGGTTGTTCAAGCGCGATACCCGTTACGCCAGCGCCCAGCCCCAGCAGGATAATGCCGATATTTTCCAGGGTGTGGTAAGCCAGCAGACGCTGGATGTTGTGCTCCATCAACGCATACAGACCGCCGACGAACGCGGTGATCATGCCGAGCACCAGCAGCGCGATCCCCCACCACAGCGGCGCGTTACCACCCAGCAGCGACAGGGTTAAAATGCCCAGCAGGCCAATTTTCATCACCACCGTAGAAAACAGCGCGGCAGCTGGCGCAGAGGCGTTAGCATGTGCCTGCGGCACCCAGCCGTGCAGAGGAATAATCCCGGCCAACAGGCCAAAGCCAATCACACCGAGCAGCCAGATATCGGAACCGAGCGGCAGTTGCTGCACACGCAGATCCAGCAGGCGCAGATCCAGCGTGCCGTAACGCTGCCAGACCAGCCAGCAGGCAATCGCCAGCAGCAAAGTACCAAGACGCCCCAGCGCAAACCACAGTTTGCCCTCTTTACTGTTGCTGGTGAGGAACACCGCGCACAGGGCCATGATTTCTGCCATCACAACTAACATGCCCAGGTTGCTGGCGATGACGGCACAGACGGCCGCAGCCATCAACATATTGATCTGCAAGCCGTTGCACTTCACCTGCGCGTGGCGATGCCAGTCAATGTTGTAGAGGCTGACAAACAGACCGCACAGGCCGAGCGTAATCAGCCAAATCGCGTTAAGCGGAGAGATTTGCACATCGTAGCTTATCAGTGACAGCGCACCGCTCACGCCAACCGCGCCAGTCAGCACGGTGAAACCTGCCGCTGCGGTGTACAGGCTACCAACCGCGCCGCCAATTCCGGCAATCCAGCCGCTTAGTGCCTTATGAAAAGAAAAGAGAAATGCCAGAACAGCGGCGGCGGCAAACCACGCCACGCCGCTATTGATCAGGGAAATTGCGCTCATTTAGCCTCTCCACTTTGAGCCTGCTGAAACAAGGTGAGATCGCCAAAGTCCGTGTTAAAGGTCAGCTCACGCTTACGTTTGCTAACGCGGGCGATATCGGTGTTATCCACCAGATGCAGGGCTTTGGTCGGGCACATCCGCACGCAGGCCGGACCTTGTTCATCAAAGCTACAAAGGTCACATTTGACGGCGATCGCGCGAATACCTGGCACCCAGTCAAGCAGCGTGCTGACACGCGCCGGAGCAGGCGGTGCCGGTGGCGCTTTCGGGGTATTGGCATTTGCAGGAATATCCAGCGGACGGCTGCCGGAAAATTCGATTGCGCCGAACGGACAGGCAATGCCGCACAGTTTGCAGCTTACGCACAGGCTTTCATTCAGCTGCACGGCCCCATCAACACGAGTGATAGCATTAACCGGGCAGACCACCGCACAGGGCGCATCTTCACAGTGGTGACAGAGCTGCGGCGCAGATTCTTTTTCATTTAGCATCACTCTCAGGCGCGGCATAGACTGAAGGCCGTGCTGGCGATGCGTCTCTGAACAGGCGGCCTCACAGGTGTGGCAGCCGATACAGAGCGTGGAGTCAGCAATTACAAAACGATTCACCGGGCATTCCTCAGGTGATTGTCATTTTTGACGAAAACATGCCGATGAAATGTCATTTTCGACACTCATCGACACGCCCATCCCCAAACAGGCATGATGCCTGCAAACCGGACAAAGCCTCAGCTCATGCTGCTGAGCTTTGCCCCTTTACCAGTTGGCTTAAATTCACCGGCGTATTGTTCTCAATGGCGGTGTATAAGTTGTCGTAAACACCAGCGATTTTTTCGAGATAGTGTTCCAGAACCTGTTCGCGATTGCGGATGTTGACCTTGCCATCAATCATGCCGTCAATGCTTAACTGAGCCTGTGCAATCAGCTGCTTGTCTTCGCCGTCTTTCGTTTCGACGTAGTACTCGATGGTGTGGCTGTTAAAACCATCCGCCAGGGTGACGTAAATGCGAAAATGTTCAAAAAGTACGAAACAGAGTTCTTTATCTGGCGCGCAACTCATGGCGTGGTGCAGACGCGCTTTTGATAACGTGATCCCCTGAACCAGCGAATTGCAGTAGATATGCCACTGGTCCTGTAGGCGACGATGCCGCTGTGCGATGTAATCGGCTTTCTCGCTTATTTCCCAAATAGTCATTGTCAGGTTACCCGTTTAACAGAGATGCCAGCCTTAAGCATTTTTTGTGCCAATTTTTAATTTATTGTTATTCATATACTTTTCATAAGACAGCCGACTTTCGACGCCATGACGACGTGTCATTTCGACATCATCGACATTGTTCACATCAGGGATAATCAACACTGGCATAATTATTGCTTGTCACGGGCAACAGTTAATGGGAGGCGATATGCACGAAATAACCCTCTGCCAGCGGGCACTGGAATTGATCGAACAGCAGGCCATACAGCACGGCGCAAAACGCGTAACTGCGGTCTGGCTCAAAATTGGCGCATTTTCTTGTGTCGAAACCAGCTCTCTTGCCTTTTGTTTTGATCTGGTTTGCCGCGGCAGCGTGGCAGAAGGTTGTAAACTGCACCTCGAAGAACAAGAGGCCGAGTGCTGGTGTGAAACATGCCAGCAGTATGTAACGCTACTGACCCAGCGCGTCCGCCGCTGTCCACAGTGTCATGGCGACATGCTGCGCATTGTGGCAGACGACGGTTTACAGATTCGGCGGATAGAAATAGACCAGGAGTGAGCGATGTGTACAACATGCGGTTGCGGTGAAGGCAACCTGTATATCGAGGGTGATGAACATAACCCTCATTCCGCGTTTCGTAGCGCGCCATTTGCCCCGGCGGCACGGCCGAAGATGAAAATCACCGGCATTAAAGCGCCTGAATTTACCCCGAGCCAGACCGAAGAAGGCGACCTGCATTATGGTCACGGCGAAGCTGGCACTCATGCACCGGGTATGAGCCAGCGTCGGATGCTGGAAGTCGAAATTGACGTGCTGGACAAAAACAACCGTCTGGCTGAACGCAACCGCGCGCGCTTTGCTGCCCGCAATCAGTTGGTACTCAACCTGGTTTCCAGCCCTGGTTCCGGTAAAACCACCCTGCTGACGGAAACTTTAATGCGCCTGAAAGATAGCGTTCCGTGTGCGGTGATTGAAGGCGACCAGCAAACCGTGAACGATGCCGCACGCATTCGCGCTACCGGCACACCAGCGATTCAGGTGAATACCGGTAAAGGCTGCCATCTCGATGCACAGATGATCGCTGATGCCGCACCGCGCCTGCCACTGGCCGATAACGGTATTCTGTTTATCGAAAACGTTGGTAACCTCGTATGCCCGGCCAGCTTCGATCTCGGTGAAAAACACAAAGTGGCGGTGCTTTCCGTTACCGAAGGTGAAGACAAACCGCTGAAATATCCACATATGTTTGCCGCCGCCTCACTGATGCTGCTCAACAAAGTTGACTTGCTGCCGTATCTCAGCTTTGACGTTGAGAAGTGCATCGCCTGCGCCCGCGAAGTCAATCCAGAAATTGAAATCATCCTTATTTCCGCCACCAGCGGCGAAGGGATGGACCAGTGGCTGAACTGGCTGGAGGCACAGCGATGTGCATAGGCGTTCCTGGCCAGATTCGCACCATTGACGGCAACCTGGCGAAAGTCGACGTCTGCGGCATTCAGCGCGATGTCGATTTAACGCTAGTCGGCAGCTGCGATGAAAACGGTCAGCCACGCGTGGGCCAGTGGGTACTGGTTCACGTTGGCTTTGCCATGAGCGTAATTAATGAAGCCGAAGCGCGTGACACTCTCGACGCCTTACAAAATATGTTTGATGTTGAGCCGGATGTCGGTGCGCTGTTGTATGGCGAGGAAAAATAATGCGTTTTGTTGATGAATATCGCGCGCCGGAACAGGTGATGCAGTTAATTGAGCATCTGCGCGAACGTGCTTCACATCTTTCATACACCGCCGAACGCCCTCTGCGGATTATGGAAGTGTGCGGCGGTCATACCCACGCCATCTTTAAATTCGGCCTCGACCAGTTACTGCCGGAAAACGTTGAGTTTATCCACGGACCTGGTTGTCCGGTGTGCGTTCTGCCGATGGGCAGAATCGACACCTGCGTGGAGATTGCCAGCCATCCGGAAGTCATCTTCTGTACTTTTGGCGACGCCATGCGCGTACCGGGGAAACAGGGGTCGTTGTTGCAGGCAAAAGCACGCGGTGCTGATGTGCGCATCGTCTACTCGCCAATGGATGCGTTGAAACTGGCGCAGGAGAACCCAACTCGTAAAGTGGTGTTCTTCGGCTTAGGGTTTGAAACCACCATGCCGACCACTGCCATCACTCTGCAACAGGCAAAAGCCCGCGATGTGCAGAATTTTTACTTCTTCTGCCAGCACATTACGCTGATCCCCACGCTGCGCAGTTTGCTGGAACAGCCGGACAATGGCATCGACGCGTTCCTCGCGCCGGGCCACGTCAGTATGGTAATTGGCACCGACGCCTATAATTTTATCGCCAGCGATTTTCATCGTCCTCTGGTGGTCGCTGGTTTCGAACCTCTTGATCTACTGCAAGGCGTGGTGATGCTGGTAGAGCAGAAAATAGCGGCCCACAGCAAGGTAGAGAATCAGTACCGGCGAGTGGTGCCAGATGCGGGTAATTTGCTGGCACAACAGGCGATTGCTGACGTCTTCTGCGTCAATGGCGACAGCGAATGGCGCGGCTTAGGCGTGATTGAATCGTCTGGTGTGCACCTGACGCCGGATTATCAACGATTCGATGCCGAAGCACATTTCCGCCCAGCACCGCAGCAGGTTTGCGATGACCCGCGCGCACGTTGTGGTGAAGTATTGACCGGCAAATGTAAGCCGCATCAATGCCCGCTGTTTGGTAACACCTGTAATCCTCAAACCGCGTTCGGCGCACTTATGGTTTCCTCCGAAGGAGCATGTGCCGCATGGTATCAGTATCGTCAGCAGGAGAGTGAAGTGTGAACAATATCCAACTCGCCCACGGCAGCGGCGGCCAGGCGATGCAGCAATTAATCAACAGCCTGTTTATGGAAGCCTTTGCCAATCCGTGGCTGGCAGAACAGGAAGATCAGGCACGTCTTGACCTGGCGCAATTAATGGCAGAAGGCGATCGTCTGGCCTTCTCCACTGACAGCTACGTCATCGACCCGCTGTTCTTCCCTGGCGGTAATATTGGCAAGCTGGCGATTTGCGGCACGGCCAATGACGTTGCGGTCAGCGGCGCTATTCCGCGCTATCTCTCCTGTGGATTTATCCTCGAAGAAGGATTGCCGATGGAGACGCTGAAAGCCGTGGTTACCAGCATGGCAGAAACCGCCCGCGCGGCAGGCATCGCCATCGTCACTGGCGATACTAAAGTAGTACAGCGCGGCGCGGCTGATAAACTGTTTATCAACACCGCTGGCATGGGCGCAATTCCGGCGAATATTCACTGGGGAGCACAGACGCTAACCGCAGGCGATGTGTTGCTGGTTAGCGGTACGCTCGGCGACCACGGGGCGACTATCCTTAACCTGCGCGAGCAGCTGGGGCTGGATGGCGAACTGGTCAGCGATTGCGCGGTACTGACGCCACTGATTCAGACGCTGCGCGACATTCCCGGCGTGAAAGCGCTGCGCGATGCTACCCGTGGTGGAGTGAACGCGGTAGTTCATGAGTTCGCGGCAGCCTGCGGTTGCGGTATTGAACTTTCAGAAGCAGCGCTGCCGGTTAAACCTGCCGTGCGTGGCGTTTGCGAGCTGCTGGGTCTTGATGCCCTTAACTTTGCCAACGAAGGTAAGCTGGTGATTGCTGTAGAGCGTAACGCGGCAGAGCAAGTGCTGGCGGCGCTGCGTTCCCACCCACTGGGACAAGATGCAGCATTAATTGGCGAAGTGGTTGAGCGTAAAGGTGTTCGTCTCGCTGGACTTTATGGCGTGAAACGAACTCTCGACCTACCACACGCCGAACCGCTACCTCGTATATGCTAATAAAAATCTAGCCCCTGGAATTTGTCATTTACCTTTTGCACCGCTTAGCGGTGCTTTCCTGGAAGAACAACATGTCGTATACACCGATGAGTGATCTCGGGCAACAAGGGTTGTTCGACATCACTCGGACACTATTGCAGCAGCCCGATCTGGCCTCGCTGTGTGAGGCTCTTTCGCAACTGGTAAAGCGTTCTGCGCTCGCCGACAACGCAGCTATTGTGTTGTGGCAAGCGCAGACTCAACGTGCGACTTATTACGCGTCGCGTGACAAAGACAATCCCATTAAATACGAAGACGAAACCATTCTGGCACATGGTCCGGTGCGCAGCATTTTATCGCGCCCTGACACACTGCACTGCAGCTACGAAGAATTTTGTGACACCTGGCCGCAACTGGCTACGAGTGGGCTATACCCCAAATTTGGTCACTATTGCCTGATGCCGCAGGCCGCGGAAGGACATATTTTTGGCGGTTGTGAATTTATTCGTTATGACGATCGCCCGTGGAGCGAAAAAGAGTTCAATCGACTGCAAACATTTACGCAGATTGTTTCTGTTGTCAGCGAGCAAATTCAGAGCCGCGTCATCAACAATGTCGACTACGAACTGTTATGCCGGGAACGGGATAACTTCCGCATCCTGGTTGCCATCACCAACGCGGTACTGTCTCGCCTGGACATGGACGAGCTGGTCAGCGAAGTGGCTAAAGAAATCCACTACTACTTCGATATCGACGATATCAGCATCGTCTTACGTAGCCACCGCAAAAACAAACTCAACGTTTACTCTACTCACTATCTCGATAAACAGCATCCCACTCACGAACAGAGTGAAGTTGATGAGGCCGGAACCCTCACCGAGCGCGTATTTAAAAGCAAAGAGATGCTGCTGCTTAATCTCCACGAGCGAGACAATTTAGCCCCCTACGAACGCATGTTGTTCGACACCTGGGGCAACCAGATCCAGACGCTGTGCCTGCTACCGTTGATGTCTGGCAACACCATGCTGGGCGTGCTGAAACTGGCGCAGTGCGAAGAGAAAACCTTTACCACCACTAACCTGAGTTTGCTGCGCCAGATTGCGGAACGTGTGGCGATTGCCGTGGATAACGCCCTCGCCTATCAGGAAATCCACCGTCTGAAAGAGCGCCTGGTTGACGAAAACCTTGCTCTGACCGAACAGCTCAATAATGTGGATAGCGAATTTGGCGAGATTATTGGTCGCAGCGAAGCCATGTATAGCGTGCTCAAGCAGGTTGAGATGGTAGCGCAAAGCGACAGTACCGTACTCATTCTCGGTGAAACGGGGACGGGTAAGGAACTGATTGCCCGCGCGATCCACAATCTTAGCAACCGCAATGGTCGGCGAATGGTGAAGATGAACTGCGCCGCCATGCCTGCGGGATTACTGGAAAGTGACCTGTTTGGTCATGAGCGTGGTGCCTTTACTGGTGCCAGCGCTCAGCGCATTGGTCGTTTTGAACTGGCGGATAAAAGCTCGCTGTTCCTCGATGAAGTGGGCGATATGCCGCTGGAGTTACAGCCGAAGTTGCTGCGCGTATTGCAGGAACAGGAGTTTGAACGCCTCGGGAGCAATAAAATCATTCAGACGGACGTGCGTTTAATCGCCGCGACTAACCGCGATCTGAAAAAAATGGTCGCCGACCGCGAGTTCCGTAGCGATCTCTACTACCGCCTGAACGTCTTCCCGATTCATCTGCCGCCGCTGCGCGAGCGCCCGGAAGATATTCCGCTGCTGGCTAAAGCCTTTACATTTAAAATTGCCCGCCGCCTGGGTCGTAATATTGACAGCATTCCTGCCGAGACTCTACGCGCATTGAGCAATATGGAATGGCCAGGTAACGTGCGCGAACTGGAAAACGTCATTGAGCGCGCGGTGTTGCTGACACGAGGTAACGTTCTACAACTCTCTTTACCCGATATCCCTCTGTCAGAACCTGAAACACCACCGGCCGCGACGGTCGTCGCCCAGGAAGGCGAGGATGAATATCAACTGATTGTCCGCGTATTAAAAGAGACGAACGGCGTGGTTGCCGGGCCAAAAGGCGCTGCACAACGTCTGGGGTTAAAACGCACCACTCTGCTGTCACGGATGAAGCGGCTGGGGATAGATAAAGCGGCATTGGTTTAACAGATGTGGTTATACTCGATCAACATTCAATGAAAGGAGGCAGTATGGCAGTTTCAGCAAGAAATCAATTAACCGGAACAGTTAGCGCAGTCGCAATGGGCGCGGTGAATGATGAAGTAGAACTGACGCTGGCAGGTGGCGCAAAGCTGGTAGCGGTTGTTACCCACAGTAGCCAGCAAGCCCTGGGGCTGGCAAAAGGGAAAGAAGCGATTGCCCTGATTAAAGCCCCGTGGGTAACGCTGGCAACGGAAGACTGTGGACTGAAATTCTCTGCTCGCAACCAGTTTGCTGGCAGCGTTTCGAAAATCACCGAAGGCGCAGTGAATGCCACTGTCCATATCAAAACAGATGCGGGTTTTGAAGTTGTGGCAGTGGTAACCAATGAAAGCCAGGATGAAATGAAACTCACCACAGGATCGCGCGTTATTGCATTGATCAAGGCATCAGCAATCCTGATTGCGACCAAAGCGTAAGCGCCGTATTTGCCGGAGAGAATAAATTCCTCCGGCAAATTTATTTCTTCCGGCGATATTTTTCCGGCAGTTCTGGTACTGGACGTTTATCATCAATCAGATGACGCACGGTTAAGATCGGATGACGCCACAGCATTCTCGGCCCCGCCCACCGCATAATCTGCTTCATCTCTTCACGCTTCGCAGGCTGGTAACAGTGCACCGGACACTGTTTACAGGCCGGTTTCTCTTCGCCAAACACACATTTATCCAGCCGCTTTTGCGCGTAAGCAAACAGCGCATCGTAATGCTCCGGCTCCGCTGACGCCTGCGGGCATTTCGCTTGATAAAGATCGATCATTTTTTTAATCGTCAGTTTTTCACGAGAGATACGCTTGCCGGACATGCTGCCTCCATACTCTTAAGGTGCATTTATATTACAACTTAATTCTAAAGGGGACTATGGCTCTGAAGGAGGAGGTTTCTTCAACCGATGTAATTTTGCGATCTTGTTTCATAGTCATCACGCAAAAGCTGCAAAGCAGCATTTTTCGCGGAACCGGCATCAAGAACTGACCTTTCGCGTCTTCCCCTGAAATGATTAACTCCGGTATCATGTGCGCCTTATGTGATTACAACGAAAATAAAAACCATCACACTACATTTAACATCAGGGAACCGGATCTAATTCCATGAGTGTAATAGAAAATTTCGACGCCCATACGCCTATGATGCAGCAGTATCTCAAGCTGAAAGCCCAGCATCCTGAGATCCTGCTGTTCTACCGGATGGGTGACTTTTACGAGCTATTTTATGACGACGCAAAACGGGCGTCGCAGCTGCTGGATATTTCGCTGACCAAACGCGGCGCGTCTGCGGGCGAGCCGATCCCGATGGCGGGTATCCCATACCATGCAGTGGAAAACTATCTCGCCAAACTGGTGAATCAGGGCGAGTCCGTCGCTATATGCGAACAGATTGGCGATCCTGCAACCAGCAAAGGGCCGGTTGAGCGCAAGGTTGTCCGTATCGTCACGCCGGGGACTATCAGTGATGAAGCCCTGTTGCAAGAGCGCCAGGATAACCTGCTGGCGGCTATCTGGCAGGACAGCAAAGGTTTTGGCTATGCGACGCTGGATATCAGCTCCGGGCGTTTTCGTCTGAGCGAACCGGCTGACCGCGAAACGATGGCGGCAGAGCTGCAACGCACCAATCCGGCAGAGCTGCTGTATGCAGAAGATTTCGCCGAGATGTCGCTGATTGAAGGTCGTCGCGGCCTGCGTCGTCGCCCGCTGTGGGAGTTTGAAATCGACACCGCGCGCCAGCAGTTGAACCTGCAATTTGGCACTCGTGATCTGATTGGTTTCGGTGTAGAGAATGCACCACGCGGGCTTTGTGCTGCCGGTTGCCTGTTGCAGTATGCGAAAGATACCCAACGTACGACTCTGCCGCATATTCGTTCTATCACCATGGAACGTGAGCAGGACAGCATCATTATGGATGCCGCGACGCGCCGTAATCTGGAAATTACCCAGAACCTGGCGGGCGGTGCGGAAAATACTCTGGCTTCTGTGCTTGATTGCACCGTCACGCCGATGGGTAGCCGTATGCTGAAACGCTGGCTGCATATGCCAGTGCGCGATACCCGCGTGTTACTAGAGCGCCAGCAAACTATTGGCGCATTGCAGGATTTTACCGCTGAGTTACAGCCTGTGCTGCGTCAGGTGGGCGACCTGGAGCGTATTCTGGCACGTCTGGCGTTGCGTACCGCTCGCCCGCGCGATCTGGCTCGTATGCGCCACGCCTTCCAGCAACTGCCGGAACTGCGCGCGCAGTTAGAAACTGTCGATAGTGCACCGGTGCAGGCGCTACGTGAGAAGATGGGCGAGTTTGCCGAGCTGCGCGATCTGCTGGAGCGCGCAATCATCGACACGCCGCCGGTCTTGGTACGCGACGGTGGTGTTATCGCACCAGGCTATAACGAAGAACTGGATGAGTGGCGGGCGCTGGCTGACGGCGCGACCGATTATCTGGAGCGTCTGGAAATCCGCGAGCGTGAACGTACCGGCCTGGACACGCTGAAAGTCGGCTTTAACGCGGTTCATGGTTATTACATTCAGATCAGCCGTGGGCAAAGCCATCTGGCGCCAATCAACTATATGCGCCGCCAGACGCTGAAAAACGCTGAACGTTACATTATTCCAGAGCTGAAAGAGTACGAAGACAAAGTCCTCACTTCAAAAGGCAAAGCACTGGCACTGGAAAAACAGCTTTATGAAGAGTTGTTCGACCTGCTGTTGCCGCATCTGGAAGCGCTGCAACAGAGCGCGAGCGCGCTGGCAGAACTCGACGTGCTGGTGAACCTGGCAGAACGGGCCTATACCCTGAACTACACCTGCCCGACCTTTATTGATAAACCTGGCATTCGCATTACCGAAGGCCGCCATCCGGTGGTTGAACAGGTACTGAATGAGCCGTTTATCGCTAACCCGCTGAACCTGTCGCCACAGCGTCGCATGTTAATCATTACTGGCCCGAATATGGGCGGTAAAAGTACCTATATGCGCCAGACCGCACTGATTGCGCTGATGGCCTATATCGGCAGCTATGTACCGGCACAAAAAGTCGAGATTGGCCCGATTGACCGTATCTTTACCCGTGTGGGCGCGGCGGACGATCTGGCATCCGGGCGTTCAACCTTTATGGTGGAGATGACCGAAACCGCTAATATTCTGCATAACGCCACCGAGTACAGTCTGGTGTTGATGGATGAGATTGGACGCGGGACGTCCACTTACGATGGTCTGTCACTGGCATGGGCGTGCGCGGAAAATCTGGCGAATAAGATTAAGGCATTGACGCTGTTTGCCACCCACTACTTCGAGCTGACTCAACTACCGGAGAAAATGGAAGGCGTCGCCAACGTGCATCTCGATGCACTGGAGCACGGCGACACCATCGCCTTTATGCACAGCGTGCAGGACGGCGCGGCGAGCAAAAGCTACGGCCTGGCGGTTGCTGCGCTGGCAGGCGTGCCGAAAGAGGTGATCAAACGCGCGCGGCAAAAACTGCGCGAGCTGGAAAGCATTTCACCGAATGCCGCCGCTACGCAGGTGGATGGTACGCAAATGTCTTTGCTATCAGTACCAGAAGAAACTTCGCCTGCGGTCGAAGCTCTGGAAAATCTCGATCCAGATTCACTCACCCCGCGTCAGGCGTTAGAGTGGATTTATCGGTTGAAAAGTTTGGTGTAAAAATAATTCCCGATAGTCTTTTGCTATCGGGAATATTAACGACAACTGACAAATCAAATAAAAATACCCTGTATAATAGTAGATATTATTTTACAGGGTAAAACTATGCCATCTACTCGCTATCAAAAAATTGATGCTCATCACTATCGCCATATATGGGCCGTTGGTGATATTCATGGGAATTATCAGTTATTACAATCCCGTTTACATCAATTATCTTTTTGCACTGAAACAGACTTACTTATTTCCGTCGGCGATAACATTGATCGTGGGCCGGAGAGTCTTAATGTGCTGCGCCTGTTAAACCAGCCCTGGTTTACCACCGTAAAAGGCAACCACGAAGCGATGGCGCTTGATGCGTTCGCTACAGGTGATGGTAATATGTGGTTAGCCAGCGGCGGTGACTGGTTTTTCGATTTAAATGATACGGAACAACAAGAGGCAATAGACCTGTTACTGAAATTCCATCACCTTCCGCATATTATTGAAATTACCAACGACATAATAAAATATGTCATCGCACATGCAGATTATCCGGGGAATGAATATCTCTTTGACAAAGAAATAGCGGAAAGCGAATTACTCTGGCCTGTTGATCGTGTGCAGAAATCGCTTAATGGCGAGTTAGAAGAAATAAACGGCGCTGACTATTTTATATTTGGACATGTGATGTTTGATAACATTCAGACGTTCGCTAACCAGATTTACATTGATACCGGATCGCCGAAAAGCGGACGCCTGTCGTTTTATAAAATTAAATAACGTAGCCGGGTAAAGTAAATCCTCTACCCGGCATTTTTTATTAACGCTTATCTGTCGCCAGCAGCGGCGGAATGCTCGGCACCATCGGCGCGTCATCAATATCTTTTTGCGTCATACGAAACGCTTCCGGGTAATGTTCGCGGCTGGTGCGACGTAGCGGTTCGGTATCGCGCCAGGTATAAAGGCAATGCTGGCACTGGTAGACCGTCCAGACATCTTTCACCGGCGATTTCGCCATCACTTCAATCTGTTCATCGGCACAACGTGGACAAATCATCTTGTTCTCCTTATTTACGTGCGGCCAGCATAGCGGTCAGTTTTTCAGCCCAGGCTTTAGTTTCCGGTAAATCCACCACCGGCTGGCTGTAGTGACCACGGTTGTCCGGGGCGACAGGCGTGGTGGCGTCGATAATCAGCTTGTCGGTGATCCCCGCCGGACTTGAGCCTGGGTCGAGTTCCAGCACTGACATATTTGGCAACTGCACCAGGTCGCCCGCCGGGTTCACTTTCGACGAGAGCGCCCACATCACCTGCGGCAGGTTGAACGGATCAACGTCTTCATCGACCATAATCACCATCTTCACGTAGCCCAGACCGTGCGGCGTGGTCATCGCACGCAGGCCCACCGCGCGGGCAAAGCCGCCGTAGCGTTTTTTGGTGGAGATAATCGCCAGCAGGCCGTGGGTGTACATGGCGTTTACCGCCTGCACTTCCGGGAACTCGGCTTTCAGTTGTTGATACAGCGGTACGCAGGTGGCTGGCCCCATCAGGTAGTCGATTTCGGTCCACGGCATGCCGAGGTACAGCGATTCGAAAATCGGCCTGGTGCGGTAAGAGACTTTATCGATGCGCACCACGGTCATGTTACGCCCGCCGGAGTAGTGTCCGGTAAACTCACCGAACGGCCCTTCGATTTCGCGTTTACGGCTTTCGATGACCCCTTCGAGGATCACTTCTGAACCCCACGGCACATCAAAACCGGTCAGCGGGGCGGTGGCGATCGGGTACGGGCTTTCACGCAGCGCGCCTGCCATTTCATACTCAGACTGATCGTATTTCAGCGGCGTGGCCCCCATCAGCGTGATGATCGGATCGTTACCGAGCGTGATGGCTATCGGCAGATCTTCACCGCGCTCTTCTGCTTTATGTAGATGCAGGGCGATATCGTGCATCGGCACCGGTTGCAGGCCGAGCTTTCGCTTGCCCTTCACTTCCATGCGGTAGATGCCGACGTTCTGCTTGCCGAAGTTAACCGGGTCGAGCGGATCGCGGGAAACCACGCACGCTTTGTCGAGATAGAAATCGCCATCGTTTAAACGAAACAGCGGCAGGATATCGAACAGGTTGATCTCGTCGCCATCAACGGTATTCTGCGCCCAGGCTGGATTGGCGCGGCGCTCCGGGGCAATCGGGAAGTTATCCCAGCGGCGGATAAACTCATCAATCTGCTTTTTGACCGGCGTATTTGGCGGTAGGCCGAGGGAAATCGCGTGGTTCTGCCAGGACCCGATGGTGTTCATCGCCACACGCGCATCGGTAAAACCACGAATATTATCAAACCACAGCGCGGGTGCGCCGTCGCCGATACGCCCGGTGGCGTTGGCAGCAGCGGCCAGATCTGGCTCAGCGTTAACCTCTTCACTGATTTTCAGCAATTGCCCCTGGTCGTCAAGTGCCTGTAAAAAGCTGCGTAAATCATCAAAAGCCATTATTCATTCTCCAGAGAAAAACTCCCGGACTGCGGCAATCCTTGCCAGCGCCTGGCTTGAGGATGTTCGAGGCTAAACTGATCCATCACGCGGGCAACCACGTGGTGGACAATGTCATCTACCGTTTCGGGATGGTTATAGAAGGCAGGCATGGGCGGTATCATCGCCACGCCCATACGGGAAAGCGCGAGCATATTTTCAAGGTGGATAGTACTGAGCGGCATTTCACGCGGCACCAGCACCAGCTTGCGCCCTTCTTTGAGAACAACATCAGCTGCGCGCCCCACCAGCCCATCGGCATAGCCAGCACGAATACCAGCCAGCGTCTTCATGCTGCACGGAATAACGATCATGCCATCGGTACGAAAGGAACCTGAGGAGATAGTCGCCGCCTGATCCGCCGGGTTATGGCAATAGTCTGCCAGGGCCGCGACATCGTGGACGCTGTAGGGCGTTTCCAGTTCAATGGTGGTTTTCGCCCACTTCGACATCACAAGATGTGTTTCAACACCGGGCATCTTCTTTAGTGCTTGCAGTAATGCCACACCAAGAGGCGCACCTGTAGCCCCAGTCATCCCGACGATCAGTCTCATTTTTTATTCCCTTAATTGTTCGCACACGAACGTTATTATTAACATACCCTTCTATTCACGTAGCGGCAAGTGCAGAAAAGTAACAACATCTTCTTCGTCACTAAAAAACCGCTATGATAACGGCAGAGAATTAGCCCGGAGTTTACATGGCGTTACGAAATAAAGCGTTCCATCAGTTACGACAGCTTTTTCAGCAGCACACGTCTCGCTGGCAGCATGAGTTACCTGATCTGACCAAACCGCAGTATGCGGTGATGCGCGCTATTGCTGAACACCCCGGTATAGAGCAGGTTGCGCTGATAGAAGCAGCTGTCAGCACGAAGGCAACGCTGGCGGAAATGTTGGCAAGAATGGAAAATCGTGGCCTGGTCAGACGAGAGCATGACACCATCGATAAGCGGCGTCGCTTTGTCTGGCTGACTGCCGAAGGAGAAAAGGTACTTGCGGCAGCTATCCCCATTGGTGACGGCGTGGATGAAGAATTTTTGGGGCGTTTGAGTAGAGATGAGCAAGAGCTGTTTATGCAGCTGGTGCGAAAAATGATGAACACATAACGCTGTCGCATCTTATCCAGGCGACAAAACACACCAACTCCCTATACAAAAGAAAAAGGCCAGCCTCATATGAGACTGGCCTTTCTGACAGATGCTTGCTTATTCGCGGAACAGCGCTTCGATATTCAGCCCCTGAGTCTGCAAAATCTCACGCAGACGGCGCAGGCCTTCAACCTGAATCTGGCGAACACGTTCACGGGTGAGGCCAATTTCACGACCTACATCTTCCAGTGTTGCCGCTTCGTACCCCAGCAAACCGAATCGACGTGCCAGCACTTCACGCTGCTTGGCGTTCAGTTCGAACAGCCATTTGACGATGCTTTGTTTCATATCGTCATCTTGCGTGGTGTCTTCCGGACCGTTCTCTTTTTCATCGGCCAGGATATCCAGCAACGCTTTTTCGGAATCACCACCCAATGGGGTGTCTACCGAGGTAATGCGCTCGTTAAGACGAAGCATACGGCTGACGTCATCAACTGGCTTATCCAGTTGCTCTGCGATCTCTTCCGCACTCGGTTCGTGGTCCAGCTTATGGGACAACTCACGTGCGGTTCGCAGGTAAACGTTCAGCTCCTTTACGATGTGAATCGGCAAACGAATAGTACGGGTTTGGTTCATGATGGCCCGTTCGATCGTCTGGCGAATCCACCAGGTTGCGTAAGTTGAGAAGCGGAAACCACGTTCCGGGTCAAACTTCTCAACCGCGCGGATCAGCCCCAGGTTGCCCTCTTCGATAAGGTCCAGCAGCGCCAGACCACGATTGCCATAACGGCGGGCAATTTTTACCACCAGACGCAAGTTACTCTCGATCATCCGGCGGCGAGAGGCGACATCACCACGCAGTGCGCGACGCGCAAAATAAACTTCTTCTTCGGCCGTTAACAGTGGCGAATAACCAATCTCACCAAGATAAAGCTGAGTCGCGTCCAGCACACGCTGTGTTGCGCCCTGCGATAACAGCTCCTCTTCGGCCAAATCGTTATCACTGGGTTCCTCTTCAACTAAGGCCTTTTCGTCAAAAACCTCAACTCCATTCTCATCAAATTCCGCGTCTTCATTTAAATCATGAACTTTCAGCGTATTCTGACTCATAAGGTGGCTCCTACCCGTGATCCCTTGACGGAACATTCAAGCAAAAGCCTGGTTCCGCCGATTTATCGCTGCGGCAAATAACGCAGCGGGTTTACGGATTTCCCCTTGTAACGAATTTCAAAATGCAAGCGTGTTGAACTGGTTCCGGTGCTACCCATGGTCGCTATTTTTTGCCCCGCCTTAACTTCTTGTTGTTCCCGGACCAGCATTGTGTCGTTATGGGCGTAGGCACTCAGGTAATCATCATTATGTTTGATGATAATCAGATTACCGTAGCCGCGCAGCGCATTACCGGCATAAACAACGCGGCCATCTGCGGTCGCGATAATTGCCTGTCCTTTGCTACCTGCGATATCAATCCCCTTGTTGCCTCCCTCAGAAGCGCCAAAGGTTTCAATCACTTTGCCCTCAGTCGGCCAGCGCCAGGTGGAGATCGGCGTACTGGTTGTTGTACTGCTGACAGTTGGCTCGGTTGTGCTTGCTGTTGGTACCGTTACAGGCGCTGTGACCGTGGTCGCAGTTGGCTTGTTGTTCGGCAACATTTTGTTAGCACTCTGTTCACCCGAAGATTCAGAATACGTAATTGTCGGTTGCGACGCAACAGCAACGGTGGAATTTTGTGCAGGCTTGATCACAACTCCTTGCTCTGCTGCGTCGGCCTGGGTAATGGCATTTCCGCCAGTGATTGGCGTACCGGAAGCATTCCCCACCTGTAAGGTCTGACCTACGTTCAGAGCGTAAGGCGCCTGAATATTGTTGCGTTGGGCAAGGTCACGGAAATCGTTGCCGGTAATCCAGGCGATATAGAAAAGCGTGTCGCCTTTTTTCACGGTGTAAGTACTGCCGCTATAACTGCCTTTCGGAATATTTCCGTACTGACGGTTATAGACGATGCGTCCGTTTTCCATTTGCACCGGTTGCTGGGCAACAGGCTGTACCGGTTGGATTTGCGGCTGTTGAGCCGATTGAATTTGTGGCTGTTGTACCGGCTGAATTTGCGGTTGCTGCGTTGTAGACGTCGTCCCCATTTTCGGTGGCGGCGTAATCAACATACCAGAATTGGTATTTGCAGGTGCATTGCCATTGACGGAGCTGACAGGTGCCGGTGGATTTGAAGTGTCAGAACAGCCAGCCAACCATAGCGAAACCAGTGACAAAGCCGCAATACGGCGAACGGTGAATTTTGGGCTTCCCGCGCTCATTTATCCCCCAGGAAAAAAATTGGTTAATAACCAGTGACATAATTACCGTGCAAGGCACTCTACTGAACACTGGAAAAGATGTTCACGATACGCTGACCTGCTGCAAAATAACCAGGAAAATTCCAGGTATTTTCCTCACGCGCTAAGCCAGCTCCCCCTTTACTAAGGGAACAAAGCGCACAGCCTCCACGGTGTCGATAATAAATTCGCCTCCCCGACGACGCACCCGCTTTAAATACTGGTGCTCTTCCCCTACGGGTAAGACGAGAATGCCGCCTTCGTCCAGTTGCGTCATTAACGCTGTCGGAATTTCTGGCGGTGCAGCCGTTACAATGATAGCGTCAAACGGCGCACGTGCTTGCCAACCTTGCCATCCATCGCCGTGACGGGTTGAAACATTGTGTAAATCAAGATTTTTCAGACGCCTGCGCGCCTGCCACTGCAACCCTTTAATCCGCTCGACCGAGCATACATGCTGGACAAGATGTGCCAGAATTGCTGTTTGATATCCTGAACCAGTGCCGATCTCCAGCACTCGCGACTGCGGCGTCAGTTCAAGTAATTCAGTCATTCGCGCCACCATATACGGCTGCGAAATTGTCTGCCCCTGACCTATCGGCAATGCGATATTGTCCCAGGCTTTTTGTTCAAACGCTTCATCGATGAATTTTTCACGCGGCACGGCAGCAAGTGCATTAAGCACCTGCTCATCCTGAATACCTTGCGCACGTAATTGATCCAGAAGTGCTTGTACGCGTCTGCTTACCATTGCGTGCCAACTCCCACGCTGTTTAACCAGTCTGAAACCACATCTTGCGCGTTGTGCGCGGTTAAATCCACATGCAGCGGCGTGATGGAGACGTAGCCTTCATCTACCGCAGCAAAATCGGTCCCCGGACCGGCATCACACTTACCGCCCGGCGGGCCAATCCAGTACAGCGTATTACCGCGCGGATCCTGCTGCGGAATCACTTGATCTGCCGGATGTCGTGTACCGCAGCGAGTCACGCGGATACCTTTAATCTGATCCAGCGGTAAATCAGGTACGTTGATATTGAGAATACGTCCGGTACGCAGCGGCTCTTTACACAGTGCACGCAAAATGGAACAGGTGACCGCTGCAGCAGTGTCGTAATGTTTATGCCCGTCAAGTGAAACGGCCAGTGCCGGAAAGCCTAAATGACGGCCTTCCATCGCGGCGGCTACCGTGCCGGAATAAATAACATCATCACCCAGATTCGGCCCGGCGTTAATACCCGAAACCACAATATCCGGGCGCGGACGCATCAGAGCATTCACGCCAAGATAGACACAATCGGTCGGGGTTCCCATTTGCACGGCGATATCACCATTTTCAAAGGTAAACGTGCGCAGGGAGGATTCCAGCGTTAGAGAATTTGAAGCGCCGCTGCGATTACGATCGGGGGCGACCACCTGAACGTCAGCAAACTCACGCAGAGCTTTCGCCAGCGTTTGTATACCGGGTGCATGTACCCCGTCATCATTACTCAGCAATATGCGCATAATCACCTGTTGTGTTGATAAGTTCCCTGACAACGCTGGTTGCAAAGCTTCCTGCCGGAAGCCAGAAACGGATTTCGACGGTGACGTCATCCCACCAGTTCCAGCTTAATTGTTGCGGATATAACAGCATCGCTCTGCGCGCCGCCTCAACTTTTTCGCGCAGCAGTAAGGCTTGTAATTCCGTTTCTTCGGCGACAGCTGCTTGTTCGAATGCCAGCGCCTCACGCTGGGCTCCCCATTCGCCGCTACCCGGCATTGCAGCGGTAATTAACAGCTCTTTATCGTTCACGCGACGCTGTAATTCCGCCAGTTCTTCATTCGTGGCAACAAACCAGCTGCCGCGCCCGGCTAATTGTAGCGCATCACCGTCAACAACCTGATTAACTTCTGCTTTTTTGAGACGCTCAGCAACAATCTGATTAAACAACGCACTACGAGCTGCCGACAACCAAAAACTACGCTTATTGCGATCGCGCACCGGAGTATTGGTTTGCGCCCAGCGCAACGCCCCCTGCAAGTTACTACCGCCAATACCAAAACGTTGCGCGCCAAAGTAATTCGGTACACCTTTCACGCAAATATCGATCAGTCGCTGTTCAACGTCATCACGATTGCTCACTTCTCGCAGCACCAGGGTAAAAGCGTTGCCTTTCAGCGCACCTAAACGCAGTTTGCGCTTGTGGCGTGCATACTCCAGCACCTGGCAGCCTTCCAGTTGAAACGCACTTAGATCAGGCATCTCTTTGCCCGGTACCCGAGCGCATAACCACTGTTCCGTAACGGCGTGTTTGTCTTTCTGCCCGGCGAAACTGACTTCGCGAGCATGAATTTTCAGGAATTTCGCCAGTGCGTCGGCCACAAAACGGGTATTGCAGCCGTTTTTGAGGATCCGCACCAGGATATGCTCACCTTCACCATCAGGCTCAAAGCCTAAATCTTCCACCACTACAAAATCTTCCGGGTTAGCTTTCAGCAGCCCGGTTCCTTGCGGTTTGCCGTGGAGGTAAGTGAGATTATCAAATTCAATCATTTTGTTGCCTTAATGAGTAGCGCCACCGCTTCACAGGCAATCCCTTCCCCACGTCCGGTAAATCCGAGTTTTTCCGTAGTAGTGGCTTTCACGTTAACATCATCCATATGGCAGCCGAGATCTTCGGCAATAAACACGCGCATTTGTGGAATATGTGGCAGCATCTTCGGTGCCTGAGCGATGATAGTGACATCGACGTTGCCGAGGGTATAGCCCTTCGCCTGAATGCGTCGCCAGGCTTCGCGTAGCAGCTCGCGGCTGTCAGCGCCTTTAAATGCCGGATCGGTATCCGGGAATAGCTTGCCGATATCCCCCAGCGCCGCTGCACCAAGTAATGCATCGGTCAGCGCGTGCAGCGCCACGTCGCCATCAGAATGTGCCAGCAGCCCTTTTTCATAAGGGATGCGCACGCCACCAATGATAATTGGGCCTTCGCTGCCAAAGGCGTGAACATCAAAACCGTGTCCAATTCGCATTATGTATTCTCCTGATGGATGGTTCGGGTGAGGTAAAACTCGGCAAGCGCCAAATCTTCCGGGCGCGTGACTTTAATGTTATCCGCTCGGCCTTCGACAAGCTGTGGATGAAAACCGCAGTATTCCAGCGCTGAGGCTTCGTCAGTAATGGTAGCGCCTTCATTTAAAGCGCGTGTCAGGCAGTCATGTAACAGCTCACGAGGGAAAAATTGCGGCGTAAGCGCGTGCCATAAGCCGTTGCGATCAACGGTGTGAGCAATGGCATTTTTGCCTGGCTCGGCGCGTTTCATCGTATCGCGCACCGGCGCGGCGAGGATCCCTCCCGTGCGGCTGGTTTCGCTCAACGCCAACAGGCGCGCGAGGTCATCCTGATGCAGACAAGGGCGAGCGGCGTCATGCACTAACACCCACTGCGCATCGCCAGCGGCATTCAGACCTGCCAGCACGGAATTAGCACGCTCTTCACCACCAGCAACAACGGTGATTTGCGGATGATTCGCCAGAGGAAGTTGAGCAAAGCGGTTATCGCCAGGGCTTATTGCAATGACGACACGCGTCACCCGGGGATGCGCCAGCAGCGCATGCACCGAGTGTTCAAGAATGGTTTTATTACCGATTGAGAGATATTGCTTAGGACATTCCGTTTGCATTCGGCGGCCAAATCCGGCCGCCGGAACCACGGCGCAAACATCCAAATGAGTGGTTGCCATGTTAATTCCTGGGCTGATTTATCGATTGTTTTGCCCCGCAGACTGCGCGCGCTTCGACGCGTCAGGCACCAGACGATAAAAAGTTTCGCCCGGCCTGGTCATGCTGAGTTCATTACGCGCACGCTCTTCAAGCGCCTCCTGGCCGCCATTGAGATCGTCAATTTCGGCAAAAAGCTGATCGTTTCGCGCTTTAAGTTTCGCGTTTGTAGCTTGCTGTGCCGCCACATCATCATTGACGCGGGTATAGTCATGTATACCGTTCTTACCGAACCACAGCGAATACTGTAGCCAGACCAGAATAGCCAGCAACAGCAGCGTTAGTTTACCCATCCTGCCCCCTGAAAAACGGCATCCTCATCCCATGCATCCGAAGACGACTCTACATCCTCTGTTGGGGATACCGCGACAACGCGGGCAAATGTACCACATTTGTCCACTGTTACGTATACCCAGGGCGCGCAGAACATAATCTCATTATTGGTTACGGTTTGAATTATGGACAGAATGAACAGGAAAGAACAGATTAGCCCAACAACCACATAAACAGTGCACCAAACATAATGCCAACGGTGATAAAAGTGAAAACAATACTGTAGCGTAATTTCCCGTCCATCAAGGAATGCAGCGCAATACCTACCACCACCGCAACAGGCATCAGCGCCAGAAAGAAAGGCCAGGTGTAGATAAAGAAAAACAGCGTGTTAGAGCCATAAATCAACATCGGAATCGCCAGTGCACACAGCCAGGACACAAAACCGACCACGGCCCCTGGTAGCGACCATGTGGTTTCTTCATCCTCGGTAAGGCTATCATTATTTGTTAGTGTAATGTTATGGCTATTACGCATATCAGATCCTGTTACTTTGACGAACCGGGCATGAAAACCCGGTGGTGTCTCAGGATCTGATAATATCGTTCTGTCTCAGTAGATCTAATAATTGCTGAACCAAATTTGTTACTAATTGTTCACCATTGAGATGAATTTCTGCCGATTCAGGCGCTTCGTAAACGGAATCTATTCCGGTAAAGTTACGCAGTTCACCAGCGCGTGCTTTTTTATATAAGCCTTTTGGATCGCGAGACTCACAAATCGCCAGCGGCGTATCGACAAACACTTCGATAAACCGCCCTTCTCCTACACGTTCGCGAACCATCTGCCGTTCGGCGCGGTGTGGTGAGATAAACGCCGTCAGCACCACCAATCCGGCCTCGACCATTAAATTCGCCACCTCACCGACCCGACGGATATTTTCTTTGCGATCGGCATCGCTAAAACCGAGATCGCTGCATAAACCGTGGCGGACATTGTCGCCATCCAGTAAATATGTACTGACGCCAAGTTTATGTAACGCCTCCTCCAGCGCCCCCGCGACCGTTGATTTACCGGAACCAGAGAGGCCGGTAAACCACAGCACAACACCTCGATGACCGTGGTGGTGCTCGCGTTGTTGTGCAGTAACCGGATGGCTATGCCAGACGACGTTTTCGTCATGCAGCGCCATCATTTACCTCCCAGTAAATCGCGCGCTCCCCAGTGCGGGAAGTGGCGGCGTACTAACGCATTCAGCTCCAGCTCGAATGCGCTAAATTCCGACGGCGCAACGGCGGCCTCGTTTTTCGGCTCATGCACCATACCGGCACCAACAGTCACGTTGCTCAGGCGATCGATAAAAATCAGCCCACCCGTCACCGGATTTTGTTGATAACGATCTAACACCAACGGCTCGTCAAAGGTGAGATCCACGAGGCCGATCCCATTCAGTGGCAGGTTTTCAACTTCACGCTGGGTAAGGTTATTAATATCAACCTGATAGTGAATACCATCAACGCGGGCGCGCGTCTTCTTACCGGCGATTTTGATGTCGTAACTCTGCCCAGGGGAAAGCGGTTGCTCCGCCATCCATACCACATCAACTGACGCGCTCTGCACTGCCGGTAACGCTTCATCTGCTGTCAGCAGCAGATCGCCACGGCTGATATCGATCTCGTCCGTCAGCACCAGGGTGATCGCTTCTCCAGCAAAAGCTTCTCCGCGATCGCCATCAAAAGTGACGATCCGCGCGATGCTTGACTCCACACCAGAGGGCAGCACTTTGACACGTTGCCCGACTTGCACGCTGCCGGAAGCCAGCGTTCCGGCGTAGCCACGAAAATCGAGATTAGGGCGGTTAACGTACTGAACCGGGAAGCGCATCGGCTGGGCATCAACCACTCGCTGAATCTCCACGGTTTCCAGCACTTCAAGTAATGTTGGGCCGCTGTACCACGGCATTCTTTCACTTTGCGAAGCTACATTGTCGCCTTCCAGCGCAGAGAGCGGCACAAAGCGAATATCCAGATTGCCCGGCAATTGTTCGGCAAAAGTCAGGTAGTCTTCACGAATGCGGGTGAATGTCTCTTCACTGTAATCCACCAGATCCATTTTGTTGATCGCTACGACCAGATGTTTGATCCCCAACAGCGTGGAGATAAAACTGTGACGACGGGTTTGATCGAGCACGCCTTTACGGGCGTCGATCAATAAGATCGCCAGCTCACACGTTGACGCGCCAGTCGCCATATTGCGGGTGTACTGCTCGTGCCCAGGGGTATCGGCGATAATAAATTTACGCTTCTCGGTGGAGAAATAGCGATAAGCCACATCGATTGTGATGCCCTGTTCGCGTTCCGCTTGCAGGCCGTCCACCAGCAGCGCCAGATCCAGTTTTTCGCCCTGGGTGCCGTGACGTTTACTGTCGTTATGCAGCGATGAGAGCTGATCTTCGTAGATTTGGCGGGTATCGTGCAGCAGGCGACCAATCAGGGTACTTTTGCCGTCATCGACGCTACCACAGGTCAGAAAACGCAGCAGGCTTTTATGTTGTTGCGCAATCATCCAGGCTTCGACGCCGCCTTCATTGGCGATTTGTTGTGCAAGTGCGGTGTTCATCTTAAAAATACCCCTGACGTTTTTTCAGCTCCATAGAGCCTGCCTGGTCGCGGTCAATCACGCGCCCCTGACGTTCACTGGTGGTGGAAACCAGCATCTCTTCGATGATCTCCGGCAGCGTTTGTGCATTTGACTCCACCGCACCGGTCAGCGGCCAGCAGCCCAGCGTGCGAAAGCGAACCATCCGTTTTTTAATCACTTCACCCGGTTGCAGGTCGATACGGTTGTCATCAATCATCATCAACATACCGTCGCGTTCCAGAACCGGACGTTCGGCGGCGAGATACAGCGGAACAATGTCGATATTTTCCAGCCAGATGTATTGCCAGATATCCTGCTCGGTCCAGTTAGAGAGCGGGAAGACGCGGATGCTCTCGCCTTTGTTGATCTGCCCGTTATAGTTGTGCCACAACTCCGGACGCTGGTTTTTCGGATCCCAGCGATGAAATCGGTCACGGAAAGAGTAGATTCGTTCTTTGGCGCGGGACTTCTCTTCATCGCGACGTGCGCCACCGAAGGCGGCATCAAAACCGTATTTGTTCAGAGCCTGTTTCAAACCTTCGGTTTTCATAATGTCGGTATGTTTGGCGCTGCCGTGCACGAACGGGTTAATCCCCATCGCCACGCCTTCCGGGTTTTTATGTACCAGCAACTCGCAGCCGTAAGCTTTCGCCGTACGATCGCGGAACTCATACATCTCGCGGAATTTCCAGCCGGTATCGACATGCAGCAGTGGGAACGGCAGCGTACCAGGATAAAACGCCTTGCGCGCCAGATGCAGCATGACGCTGGAATCTTTGCCGATGGAGTAAAGCATCACCGGATTTGAGAATTCTGCCGCCACCTCGCGAATGATGTGGATGCTTTCCGCCTCCAGCTGTCGTAGGTGGGTAAGTCGTTTTTGATCCATAACCGTTCCTTTGCAATACCGCTATTTTCTTGCCATCAGATGTTTCGACTATAGGGAGCGCAGGAGAACGAATGAAATTACCAATTGGAATGAGTAGTTCCTTAACGGAATAACGCTTTGGCAAAGCAAATATCAAAAAGTGCTTAAGCTACCGAATTTCGGGCGTTTAGGAAGATTTGAAATTGTTTTAGCGCAGCGGCAGTTTCATACTATGGCGGTAAAAATTTTGCATGGTATTTAAGGACTCACTATGTTTTCCGCATTGCGCCACCGTACCGCTGCCCTGGCGCTCGGCGTATGCTTTATTCTCCCCGTTTACGCCTCATCACCTAAACCTGGTGATTTTGCCAATACACAGGCGCGACATATTGCCACTTTCTTTCCGGGACGAATGACCGGAACACCCGCAGAAATGTTATCTGCCGATTATATTCGGCAACAGTTTCAGCAAATGGGTTACCGCAGTGATATTCGAACATTTAATAGCCGATATATTTATACCGCACGCGATAACCGCAAAAACTGGCACAACGTGACGGGAAGTACGGTGATTGCCGCTCATGAAGGCAAAGCGCCGCAGCAGATCATCATTATGGCGCATCTGGATACCTATGCCCCGCAGAGCGACGCAGATGCAGATGCCAATCTCGGCGGGCTGACGTTACAAGGAATGGATGATAATGCCGCAGGTTTAGGTGTCATGCTGGAGCTAGCTGAACGCCTGAAAGATATTCCGACTGAGTATGGGATTCGTTTTATTGCCACCAGTGGTGAAGAGGAAGGGAAATTAGGTGCTGAGAATTTACTCAAGCGCATGAGTGATACCGAAAAGAAAAATACTTTATTGGTGATTAACCTCGATAATCTGATTGTTGGCGATAAGCTGTATTTCAACAGTGGCGTAAAAACACCTGAAGCAGTAAGGAAATTAACGCGCGACCGGGCGCTGGCAATTGCCCGCAGTCACGGAATTGCCGCCACCACAAATCCAGGTTTGAATAAAAACTATCCGAAAGGCACTGGGTGTTGTAATGACGCAGAAATATTCGACAAAGCGGGCATTGCTGTACTTTCGGTGGAAGCGACAAACTGGAATCTTGGGAATAAGGATGGTTATCAGCAACGAGCAAAAACAGCCGCATTCCCTGCGGGAAATAGCTGGCATGACGTAAGACTGGATAATCAACAGCATATAGATAAGGCACTTCCTGGAAGAATAGAACGCCGCTGCCGTGATGTTATGCGGATAATGTTACCGTTGGTGAAGGAGCTGGCGAAGGCGTCTTGATGGGGTTGAAAATGAGAGTTGGGAGTTCCCCGCTGGCGCGGGGAACACGCCGCTCGATCAACCCTTCAAGAATGCACGACATGTAAGCGTCACAGGCGTGGATCTCATCAGCCAGCAGGATTTTATTACTCAGCCCCAGAAGCCGCAGATTATTATGTTTGAACGGCATCACCGCCATCATCGCCTGATCCAAAGTGCCGACGCCAATTTCAGCCAGCAACGCCTTCTTGTTACTGTCGGCAAACCAGGCCGCACATCCCTGACTGAACGTTTGTTCATCCGATTCTTCTGACCCGACTAAATCACCGGACCAGAGTGATTCATTAAAGCGGTCCATTAATGTGCGGGAACTGTGTGCCAGCACCAGGCTGGGGCGAGATTCTGGAGAATAGAAAGCAAGCCAGGTTTTGACCAACCGATCGTACATGGCATTGGCCGTTGCCATTGTTGGCAAGCCAAAAAACAAACCCTGAGCTTTCCCCGCAGCCATCAACCTGTGCGCCAGGATAAGCGCCGCTTCCGTTTTACCTGCGCCAGTCACATCTTCCAGAATAAATAACTGTGGCCCAGGCTGGCTGATATCCAGATCCAGCACCTTTTGCTGTAACGGTGTCGGGTGCTCGATAAAAGGAAACAGTGTGTTAATTCCGGTGAAAGGCGCGGTTTCTGCTTTTGGAGGAAAGACGGTTAATGCGGTTTGAGCCTGAACTAAAGCCTTCTGCCAGTAATCTTTAATATCCATTGCCTGTGCGACACGTGGAAAAAATCGCGTTGACGAACCCGTCCAGTCTGCGAGTACGATGGTTGCAGAGATGTACCAGGAAAGTTGTTTTATAAGTTCAACACCCTCATCATCATCCCAGAATGCAGGGATCTCTATGAGGGGAAACAGTGGTTTGATTGCAAGGAGAAAATCTCGTGCGGCAGCTTTGTCTTCAGGCAGAAAATTATCCAGTTCATCCACGCGATCAGGGGGCCGACCATGATGCCCGGTAGTCAAAGGCATCCACATCTCTATCACCCGTTTAAGTTTGCGCGAAGAGAGTGAAGATGAAGGAAGCAATTCTTCGCATTCACATAAATAATGATGCCATAACCAGTAGCCCAGCGTTGAATGAGAGATCTTTTCGTAATTCTTTCTTGCGCCTTCCGGAACCTTGAGTTGTGGGTGCCGGTAAAGTTGCTGAAATGAGCGGGCAAATTTTCCAGTATCGTGCCAGCACAGCAACCAGGCGAAAAATTGTGCCGCCTGTTCCCTATCTGAAATACCTAATTGACGAAAATAGTCAGCCAGCCCGAAGCAATTGCTTTTGACCATTAAATAGCCCATCGCGGCTACATCGAGCGAATGCCAACAAAGAAGATGATAGTCGTCGCCACCCTCTTTATCACCCTGGCGGGTTTTCGCCCAGTAATTAAATAACGTCACAGCAATTCCTGTCGAAAAAAACTTCAGGAAATTTTATGTAATTTTAAGATATATTCTGTGATGAGTGTCGCCATTAATATTATCCACACAATGAATAAAACAAGTGAAAATATATAATTTTCAGAGAAATATGTTTTATAAATACCATGAATATTATAAAAGGGGTGCAGGAAGCCAACCATCACAATCCGAAACGCGGGGTTACCCCCGCGTGGTAGCTACTTCTTCGATTCGTAAGCGAGAACAGCCTTAAACTCAACACCACGTTCTCTGATACTCAACTCACATAACGAGTCGCCTACCATCAGCGTGAATCCCAGTACTGTAAAACACAGTACTATGATTGCCACAAGGGCATATTTTGTTAGCATGTCTTGCCTCCCTGCAAAGAAGAGACTAACATCCAAATTGCTTAGGTTTGAACGCTGGCCTCAGGTTGATAGAAATATCTCCTGGGGCTTTTGTCCATCTGGAGCCTCGCGAATGCTCAACGCCAGACAGCTTCAAGCACCCGTCGCTATTCTATTCCTTCCAGGCTCTCCCTCTATATTTCCGTGCAAAATCAGGAATGCTGCTCGCAAAATAAAAACGCCCCTATCATTTCTGACTGAGGCGTTTATTTTATTCAGAAGATATTTACCCTTCGTGCAATCCACATTCCCTTTTTAATCCAAAGAAACGCGTTTCTTCTTCCGCCATGCCAGGTTCCCATTTACGGGTTGTATGGGTATCTCCCACCGATAAATATCCTTCATCCCATAATGGGTGATATTTCAGGCCATGTTTTTGCAGGTACTGATATATCATCCGGTTATCCCAGTCGATAATCGGCAGCACCTTAAATACGCCACGCTGAATTGCCAGCACCGGTAAATTAGCGCGGCTGCCGGATTGTTCGCGGCGCAGGCCAGCAAACCACGTTTGCGCATTCAGTTCTTTCAGCGCCCGGTTCATCGGTTCAACTTTGTTGATGTCATTGTATTTTTCAATGCCTTCAACGCCCTGCTCCCACAGTTTACCGTAGCGCGCTTCCTGCCAGGCGGCGCTTTCGGTAGCACGGTACACTTTCAGGTTGAGCTTGAGTTTGTCCGTTAACTCGTCAATAAAGCGGTAAGTTTCCGGGAACAGATAACCGGTATCGGTGAGGATCACCGGAATGTCCGGGTGAATCTGATTCACCAGATGCAGGCTCACCGCCGCCTGAATGCCGAAGCTGGAAGAAAGCACATATTCACCGGGCAGATTATCCAGCGCCCATGCAACGCGGCCTTCAGCGTCCAGTTTTTCCAGTTCGACGTTAGTTTGGGCCAGCGCCAGAATCCGGTCTACCTTTGGCAGTTCGTTCAGGGTGTTTAGATCGAGTTTGGACATAAGTTCCTCACTGTTTGCCTTGCCTGATGCGACGCTGACGCGTCTTATCAGGCCTACAAGACCGGGCTCAACCGTAGGTCGGATAAGGCGTTTACGCCGCATCCGGCAAAGGTGCCAACTTGCCTGATGCGACGCTGACGCGTCTTATCAGGCCTACAAAACCGGGCTCAACCGTAGGCCGGATAAGGCGTTTACGCCGCATCCGGCAAAAGGTGCCAACTTGCCTGATGCGACGCTGACGCGTCTTATCAGGCCTACAAGACCGGGCTGATGGTTAATCCCACAAATCGCGCGCCGGGTCGAGCACCGGGCGAATGATGCCCGCACGCACCGTAAAGTCGCCGAAGCCTTCACCCGCTTCACGCTCTTTCGCCCAGCGCCCTATCAGTTCATCAAGCGACGCCAGGATTTCCGGATCGGAGATGTTTTCTTTATACATCCGTGGGATACGTGTCCCCATGCGGTTGCCGCCAAGATGCAGGTTGTAGCGACCCGGCGCTTTACCCACCAGACCCACTTCCGCCAGCATCGCGCGACCACAACCATTCGGGCAGCCTGTTACACGCATCACGATATGCTCATCGCTAATGCCATGTTTCGCCATTAAATTATCGATGTTATCGATAAACGACGGCAGGAAACGCTCCGCTTCCGCCATCGCCAGCGGGCAAGTCGGGAATGACACGCAAGCCATTGAGTTTTCACGCTGCGGCGTGACGGCATTCATCAACCCGCTCTCTTTGGCGATCTTCTCGATCTTCGCTTTCTCGCTTTCCGGTACACCGGCGATGATCAGATTCTGGTTCGCCGTAATGCGGAAATCGCCTTTGTGGATCTTCGCGATCTCCAGCAAGCCGGTTTTCAGCGGACGCCCAGGATAATCAAGGATGCGACCATTTTCGATAAACAGCGTCAGATGCCAGTTATCATCAATGCCCTTAACCCAGCCAATACGATCACCGCGTCCGGTAAACTCATACGGACGGATCGGTTCAAATTTGATCCCCGCGCGACGTTCCACTTCCGCTTTAAACGTCTCAACACCCACGCGCTCCAGCGTGTATTTGGTTTTGGCATTTTTACGATCGGTTCGGTTACCCCAGTCACGCTGAGTTGTCACGACGGCTTCCGCCACCGCCAGCGTATGCTCCAGCGGCAGATAGCCAAACTCGCTCGCCGTGCGGGCGTAGGTTTTCTTGTTACCGTGCTCCATGGAAAGCCCACCGCCCACCAACAGGTTAAAGCCCACCAGCTTGCCGTTTTCAGCGATCGCCACGAAGTTCATGTCGTTGGCATGCAGATCGATATCGTTCTGCGGCGGGATCACTACCGTGGTTTTAAACTTACGCGGCAGGTAGGTCTGACCAAGGATCGGCTCTTCATCAGTAGTGGCGACTTTTTCCTGATCGAGCCAGATCTCCGCGTAAGCTCGAGTACGCGGCAGCAGATGTTCAGAGATTTTCTTCGCCCATTCATAGGCTTCCGCATGCAGCTGCGACTCGAACGGGTTCGAGGTGCACAGCACGTTACGGTTCATGTCGTTGGCGGTGGCTAACGCATCCAGACCGACCGAGTGCAGCATCTGGTGCGCAGGTTTGACGTTCTTTTTCAGAATACCGTGGAACTGAAACGTCTGACGGTTGGTCAGGCGGATGCTACCGTAAATGGTGTTTTCCACCGCAAATTTGTCGATCGCCTGCCACTGTTTGGTGGTGATAACACCGCCAGGCAAACGGCAGCGCAGCATCATGGCGTGGCGCGGTTCCAGCTTCTGCTCAGCACGTTCAGCGCGGATGTCACGGTCATCCTGCTGATACATACCGTGGAAACGGATCAGCAGGAAGTTATCGCCCTTAAACCCACCGGTCAGGCCGTCATTTAAATCTTCAGCAATCGTGCCGCGCAGATAGTTGCTTTCAAGCTTCATGCGCTCGGCGTCTGCCAGTTTACCTTCGACCACTAAAGGCCCTGGATGTTTTTCGCTCATTAGTAGACATCTCGCTGATAACGGCGCTCTACGCGCAGCTCACTTAAAAATTCATCTGCCGCTTCGGTGTCCATGCCACCAAATTCGGCAATCACTTCCAGAAGTGCCTGTTCAACGTCTTTCGCCATGCGATTAGCGTCGCCACAGACATAAATGTGGGCACCGTCATTGATCCAGCGCCACAACTCCGCGCCCTGTTCGCGCAGTTTGTCTTGTACGTAAATTTTTTCTTTTTGATCGCGCGACCAGGCAAGATCGATACGTGTCAGCACGCCCTCTTTGACGTAGCGCTGCCACTCCACCTGGTAGAGGAAATCTTCCGTAAAGTGCGGGTTGCCAAAGAACAGCCAGTTTTTACCCGGCGCTACGTCGGCGGCACGTTGCTGCATAAAGGCGCGGAACGGCGCAATACCGGTACCTGGGCCAATCATAATCACCGGGGTTTCCGGGTTAGCGGGTAGGCGGAAGTTGTCGTTATGTTCGATAAAGACGCGAACTTCGCCCTCTTCTTCCACACGATCCGCGAGGAAACTAGAAGCACCACCGGCACGGGCGCGGCCTTCCACGTCGTAACGCACCACGCCAACGGTGACGTGTACTTCGTTCTCGACTTCCGCCTGCGAGGAGGCGATGGAATAGAGGCGCGGGGTCAGCGGGCGCAGCAGATTAATCAGCGCTTCGGCATCCAGTTGTGCCGGAGAGAAACGCACCATGTCGACAATCGGCGTGGTCGCGGCGTAATGCTGCAACTTCGCTTTATCGCCCACCAGCGGCAGCAGCGTTTCGCTGCGCGTTAAGGTAGCGTAGTTCTCAACGATATTGGCGGTGTTGACGGTCAGTTCGAAGTGCCACTGTAGCGCCTCGTTCAACGGCAGGGTTTTGCCCTCAACGGTGACAGGTTCATCGCCTTTCAGCCACAGCAGTTCGACAAGTTCTTTCACCAGTGCCGGATCGTTCTGATACCAGACGCCCAGCGCGTCACCCGGCTGATAACGCAGGCCAGAGTCGCCTAAGTCAATTTCGATATGACGAACGTCTTTTTCAGAGTTACGCCCGGTAATTTTCTGGTTAACCGAAAGGCTAGCCACCAGCGGCGCGTCTTTGCTGTACGGGCTGGTGTGGATTTCATTTACCGCGCCAGTAGCGACGGATTGTGAAGGTGCTGCGACGGGCGCGCGCGATTTAAGCGCATCAACCACGCGGGCGCGCCACTCGCTGGCAGCGGCCTGGTATTCAACGTCGGCATTGACACGATCGAGCAGGCGTTCACCGCCCAGTTCCGCCAGCTTGCTGTCGAAATCTTTCCCGGACTGGCAGAAAAATTTATAAGAGCTATCGCCAAGGCTAAACACGGCAAACGCGGTGTTTTCCAGCTTCGGCGCTTTTTTGGAGAACAGAAACTTATGCAGCGCGACGGCTTCTTCCGGCGGTTCCCCTTCCCCTTGTGTTGACGTCACCACGATAAGCAGTTTTTCGCTGGCGATTTGTTTGAATTTATAGTCGCCCGCGTTCACCAGCTTAACGTTCAGTTTTACCGCTAATAAGTCATCGCGTAACGCTTCGGCGACCCGACGCGCATTGCCGGTTTGCGAAGCGGAGATAATAGTAATACCCGGCATTTCTGCGGCGGGCGCTGGCGTCGCTGCAAGCGTAGCAGGCTGCTGATTGAGCACGCCCCAGAAATAGCCAGAAACCCAGGCAAGCTGGGCGGGCGTTAAATCGGTCGTGGCCGCCTGAAGGCGTGCCAGTTGCTCCGGGTTCAACGGAAGCAACGCGGAAGGTGGGACCTGTGTCGTCATGCGTCGTTATGTTCCAGTAAGCAAAGCTGTTTATCGGCCCTGTCAGCGCCCATAAAACAGAAGAGAAGGTAAGGTTAACGGCGCGAAGGGGGTGGATTAAAGACGGGATAGCGATAACTAATAACCAAATCGACTAACCTGTTTTAGCAATAGTCTTTAACAACAAAATAGATTTATTAACTCAATGAAAAATAAATAAATATCGACCGCAATTAAGTTAAATCGGTCATTTTGCGCAACAAACCCGTTTTTAGTAATGCGAAAAAACAGGCTTTCCGGTACTCTACGGCGGTTTTATCGTCCTGTAGAGAAATTATGATGTCCACCACGTTATTTAAAGATTTCACCTTCGAAGCCGCTCACCGTCTGCCGCACGTCCCACAGGGACATAAGTGCGGGCGCTTACACGGGCATTCTTTTATGGTGCGCCTGGAAATTACAGGGGAAGTCGATCCACATACGGGCTGGATTATTGATTTCGCTGAACTGAAAGCGGCGTTTAAACCGACCTATGATCGCCTCGACCACTATTATCTCAATGATATACCCGGTCTGGAAAACCCGACCAGCGAAGTTTTAGCAAAATGGATTTGGGATCAAGTTAAACCCGTTGTGCCACTATTAAGTGCGGTGATGGTGAAAGAAACCTGCACTGCGGGCTGTATCTATCGCGGCGAATGATAAGAGTGTGTCGGCGGTCAATTTCCCTTAAGTAACGCCATGTTAGGGTGTTGCGCTCTGGATATCTGGGGCATGACATGGAAGACGACTGCGACATTATTATTATTGGTGCGGGTATAGCAGGCACCGCTTGTGCTTTACGCTGCGCGCGGGCAGGTTTGTCCGTTCTGTTACTGGAACGCGCTGAAATTCCCGGCAGTAAAAACCTTTCAGGCGGGCGTTTATATACCCATGCGCTCGCTGAACTCCTCCCGCAATTTCATCTGACCGCGCCCCTTGAGCGCCGTATCACCCACGAAAGCCTTTCTTTATTAACACCAGATGGCGCCACAACATTTTCCAGCTTACTGCCCAGCGGCGAGTCATGGAGCGTGTTACGCGCGCGATTCGATCCGTGGCTGGTTGCCGAAGCCGAAAAAGAAGGTGTCGAGTGTATCCCTGGTGCGACGGTAGATGCGCTGTATGAAGAAAACGGCAGAGTGTGTGGCGTTATCTGTGGTGACGATATTCTCCGCGCCCGTTATGTGGTGCTGGCAGAAGGTGCCAACAGCGGACTGGCTGAACATCACGGGTTAGTGACTCGTCCTGCTGGCGAAGCGATGGCGTTGGGGATCAAAGAAGTGCTGTCGCTGGAAACATCCGCTATTGAAGAACGTTTTCATCTGGAGAATAACGAAGGCGCAGCGTTGCTGTTCAGCGGCGGGATCTGTGATGACTTACCCGGCGGCGCATTTCTTTATACTAATCAACAAACGCTCTCGTTAGGGATTGTTTGCCCACTCTCTTCCCTTACGCAAAGTCGTGTTCCGGCAAGCGAGCTGCTGGCTCGCTTTAAAGCGCATCCGGCAGTGCGCCCGCTTATCAAAAACACGCAATCGCTGGAGTATGGCGCGCATCTGGTGCCGGAAGGTGGTCTGCACAGTATGCCGGTACAATACGCTGGTAACGGCTGGCTGCTGGTGGGCGATGCATTGCGCAGTTGCGTTAATACCGGAATTTCAGTGCGCGGTATGGATATGGCATTGACTGGCGCACAGGCGGCAGCACAAACCCTGATAAGCGCCTGCCAGCACCGCGAACCGCAAAATCTGTTTCCGCTTTATCATCACAACGTAGAACGCAGTCTTCTGTGGGATGTTCTACGGCGTTATCAGCATGTTCCGGCGCTTTTGCAACGTCCAGGCTGGTATCGGGCGTGGCCTGCGTTAATGCAGGATATTTCCCGTGATTTATGGGATCAGGGTGATAAACCTGTTCCGCCGCTGCGCCAGTTACTCTGGCGTCATTTACGTCGTCATGGCCTGTGGCATCTGGCGGGCGATGTTATCAGGAGTATCCGATGTCTGTAGCCCGTAATTTCTGGCGCGCTGCTGATGCGCCGCATATTGTTCCCGCTAAATACGTTGAGCGCCAAACGGCAGAACGATTGATTAACGCCTGTCCGGCAGGGCTTTTTGCGCTCACACCGGAAGGGGACTTGCGCGTTGATTATCGCGGTTGCCTTGAGTGCGGAACCTGCCGTTTGCTGTGCGACGAAAAAACACTACAACAGTGGCGCTATCCGCCTTCCGGATTCGGCATCATCTACCGCTTTGGATAAATAACAAGGATAATTTATGTCCCTCTTACACCTGCTCCGTCAGAATCCGGTGATTGCTGCCGTTAAAGACAATGCCAGCTTGCAACTGGCAATCGATTCTGAATGCCGGTTTATTTCCGTGTTGTACGGCAATATCTGCACCATCAGTCATATCGTCAAAAAGATTAAAAATGCCGGGAAATATGCCTTTATTCATGTCGATTTGCTGGAAGGCGCATCGAACAAAGAAGTGGTGATTCAGTTTCTGAAACTGGTGACCGAAGCGGACGGTATTATCAGTACCAAAGCCTCAATGTTGAAAGCCGCCAGAGCAGAAGGTTTTTTCTGTATCCATCGCTTGTTTATTGTCGATTCGATTTCGTTTCACAACATTGATAAGCAGGTTGCGCAATCGAACCCAGATTGTATTGAGATCCTGCCTGGCTGCATGCCCAAAGTGCTGGGCTGGGTGACGGAGAAAATCCGCCAACCGCTGATTGCTGGTGGGTTGGTGTGCGATGAAGAAGATGCGCGTAACGCGATTAACGCGGGTGTCGTGGCGCTTTCCACCACGAATACCGGGGTCTGGACGTTAGCGAAAAAATTGCTTTGACGGGATAATCGTAACGAATTGAATTTGTGTGATTTGTAGGCTGCACGCCAAATCTGGCATTCAGCGCCTGATGCGACGCTTAACGCGTCTTATCAGGCCAACAAGTCCCGAGCCTGGCCCCCGTCCACGCCGCATCCGGCTGTACGTTATTGGCAATCTGCGTGAATGTTTGTCACCAGTGCCTCCAGCACGGCTTTCCAGTCATCTACCACACCAACATCTGCCTGCGAAAATACCGCCGCGCTGGCGTCATGATTAATCGCCACCACAAACTTACTATTACGTACGCCCGCCATTAACGCTGCCGCACCGGATGCGCCCGCCACAATGCAAACATCTGGCGCCAACAAATGCCCGGAAATACCAATGACCTTTTCGGCTTCAAAGCCACCGTTCATCACTCGCGCCCGACTGTAGCCCACTTCTGCCCCCAGCTTTTCAGCCAGTGTAGCGATGTCATGGCTATCTGCCTCGCCGCCCTGCCCCACTACCAGTACTCGTCTGGCCTCAGCTAATGGTTCGCGGGTAACATTTTTAAGATCCTCTGTGCTAACCAGCCAGTCGGGAAGCGCCCCGGGAACAATGTTCAGTTGCTGCATACCAGAGGGCAACGTGGCGTTTTTCGCTGCTCCCACCTGACGTGCCAGCGAAAGGCATAGCGGGCGTTTTTCTGTTTGCAGCGTCGCCGTTAGCGCATTTCCCCAGTGGGATTTACGCACGCTTACGGTTGGAATCTCTAACGAAGTCACCTGGCAGATGCTTGCACCATGTAAACGCCAGGCCAGCCGGGTCGACAGTTCATCGCCAAACGTTCCCGGCGGAAAGAGAACAACGTCCGCAGGCGTTCGCTGCCACTGTTCCACCAGCGCATTCAGCACCTGTTCCGCCACTACGGGCTGAGGTTCTATTTGCCAGTGCGCCAGGGTACAACCGCTGAAATCCTGCGCCGCCAGCCAGCTCGCTATTGCGGCATTCTCCTGATTTATTGTCACAATTGCGATATTCATGGCTGCATCCTTTGGCGTAAATAGTCCTGCCATAGCTTTTGCGCTTTTTCTGCTACCGTTTGCCCATCAATCAGCGTCGCTCCACGCCGTTGCTCTGCTCTTGCCAGATGCAGACACTGCATCGCTGGCAATTCGACAGCAACAGTTTTACGGATAATTTCTGCTTTCCCCGCAGCCATTCGCTGGCGCATTCCCGGTACTGGCAAGGCCACTTCACCACACTGGCGCACGGCAATCACCGCAGGCAAGCGAACCCGGCAACAACGCAACCCATGTTCAGTACGCTGTTCGAGGGTGATAAACGGCGCGTCGAGAGTGAAACGCTCCACCTGGGTGAAGCAGGGCCAGCCCAGCATTTCCGCCAGCAAAAATGGCGTTTGCCCATTTTGTCCTTCGCTGCTTTGGCAGCCGGTAATTAGCAGATCCAGCGGATTCTGGCGCTGCCATTCGGCAATATGCCAGGCGACAAATTCCGGCGCAAAGCGCAGATCTGCCGCCGTCTCCAGCAATACAACTTTCTCAAACCCAAGAGCCATGAGATAGCGCAGCCAGTGCAACGCCCGTTCATCGCCTATGCTCAACGCGGTTAAAGTCATCGGCGTGCCATTTTTTCTCTGCGCCAACAGCAGCGCGGCAGCGGCCTGTTCATCAGCACCGAGTAAACTTCGCAGTAGCGAAACATCCGGTCCGCTATTACCCTGAGCCGCCGCCTGCCACTCTTTTTCCGCCAGCATTCCGGCATCCGGTTCGGCTTTAAACGCTAACAGAATGTTCATTCGCACCTCCTACATTTCCCGCCGCCACCAGCGGGAGAGCTTTAGTTTCTGGTGCCCATAGCCAGGTCACGACAAAACCCACTAACAACACTGCCGCCAGGAGTAATAAGGTAACTTGCATTCCCCACTGCGCCAGAATCCACGGCAGCAGGCCAGTACTTACCGCCGCGCCCAACCGACTCATGGCGGTGGCAAAACCGACGCCTAACGAGCGAATGTCGGTAGGAAAACTTTCCGCAGGTAAAATGCCCACCAGATTACTGACCGCCGAAATGGTGGTACTGAAGAGAACAAAGAGCAGCAGCGTTACCGAACTGCCGGAAGGCAAACAGGCCATCACCATCAGTGTGGCTGCCAGCAGCAAAAAGCTCCCCAGTAAAAATTTGCGATGGGCCATCAGGTGCGTCAGAAATAATCCCAGCAGCGCGCCAACAATTAACAACGCATTAAGCATCAGGCTGGCAGTCAGTGCATCTTCCAGACCAATAGTCTGGGCGATGGTCGGCAGCCAGGTATAAATCACAAACCACGGGATCACCAGGCAGACAAAGAACACGCTGTTAAACGCCGTGCGCCGCCAGTAGCGCGAAGAGAACAAGGTTTTGATGTGCTTAGTGGTGGCCGTAGCCACTTCATCGCCCAATAAAACATGGGGACCAAAAAAGCGATGTACGATAGCGTGAGCTTCTGCAAAACGTCCCTGGCGTAGCAGCCAGCGCGGCGATTCCGGCGTCCCCCAACGTAACAACGTAATCAACAATGCGGGCAGAGCTGCCGATGCCAGCAGCCAGCGCCAGGCTTCCGGGTTTTCGGAAATAAAGTGATGTCCGGCAATACTTGCCAACACATAGCCTACGGTCCACACCACGCTGAACGCGCCCAGCAAAATACCGCGATGGCGGCGCGGGGAAAATTCAGCCAGCAAGGTATGACCTACTGAGTAATCGCCTCCCAGACCAATGCCAATCAAAATGCGCAGTCCAATAAGATGCTCTGGCGTGGTGGCAAAAAATTGTAAAAACGAAGCAAGCGTAATCAGCAAAAAACTGAAGGTGAAGATTTTTTGTCGCCCAATATGGTCGGAGATCCACCCCAAAACCAGACTGCCGATAAACAGGCCAAGTAACGCCGAGCCGCCAATCATACCCGCCATAAACGGCGTCAGTTGCATGGCTGGAGTAAGCTGAATAATGGCGTAACCAATGACGCCGAGGACATAACCGTCGGTCAGGTGCGCACCGAAAGTGAGCGCAGCAATGCGGCAGTGAAAACGGTTAAGTGGTAAATCATCCATTCGCACCGGTGAAGTGTTCATCTTTACCCCTTCATTGTCCGGTAATAAGAACGGCTTCCCGGTTGAGAAGCCGAAAAGGCAACGCCCCGTCATCAAGGGACGCTGCCTGACACATTATTTTTCAATCGGATAGATAGTACCCGTATTCATAATGCCGTTAGGATCGAACTGCTTTTTCAGCCCTTCCAGCAACGCCCATGCGCTGCCGTGTTCCAGCTTGCTCCAGTGAACGCGATGTTTACCAATGCCGTGGTGGTGCACCATCGAACCGCCGAGGCGAATGGTTTCTTCGCAGATGATTTTGTTGAGCGGATTGTGGTACTTGTCGATTTCCTCTTCCGGCTTACAGTCAACGACGTTGTAGTCGTAGACGAAGTACATGTTGGTGCCGTTCTGGTAGCTATGAGAGGAGTGACCGCCCAGCATGGTAATGTCGTCGGCGTGCGGGAACTCGGTACGAATACGGTTAATAACGCTTTCGTAGATTTCGTGGATGCAGCTCCAGCAGCCGGAGACTTCGGTGGTAAAGCCCATGTTGCCGGTTTTGAGGATCTGCACACGTTCGGCGGCAACTTTATCTGGTCCCCAGTTCAGATTGTTAAACCAGGTTTCAATCAGTTTGCTGTCTACACGCTGGCATTGCGGGTAGCGGGCAACGATTTCCGCAATCCCTTCGCCCGTCGCCTTCGCAATGCGAGGGTTACCTTCAGCCATAAAGATCAGCACACATTTTCCGTCGGCAAAATGAGTGAAATGCTGTGTGCCATCTTCAGCGTCATACAAACGAGCAATCGACGGGCGATACCCTTCCACCATGATTTCACGCAGGATGTTGAAGCCGGTTTTCATGTCTTCCAGGATATAGCCGTAGAAGAGGTTGTTTTCCGGAGTGAATTTAAAGATTTTCACTGTTACTTCAGTGATATAGCACAGTGCACCTTCGTTACCGATGATGACGTGACGAATGTCCGGCCCAGCCGCGCGACGTGGCACGTTTTTAATGCGTGTCATGGTGCCATCAGCCAATACTGCTTCCAGACCAACGACCATATCTTCGATTGCGCCGTAGAGTGTGGAGAACTGCCCGATACTGCGGGTCGCTACCAGCCCGCCCATCTGCGCCAGCGGTTTTGATTGCGGAGAATGCCCTGTGGTGTAACCCTTTTCACGCAACGCGTTTTCCAGCACCTCCAGCGGAACGCCACATTGCGCCGTGGCCTGCATATTCTCAATATCAATATTAATGATTTGATTCATGGCGGAGCCGTCGAGCACCACCGAGTTTTCTACAACGGTTTCCAGCCCACCTTCGGTGGCGGAAGCACCGGTACGCGGCACACCGTTAATTTTGTGCGCATTCATAAAATTCAGCACACGGGAGACTTGTTCTGTGGAACCGAGTTTTACGACCGCTGCCGGAATCGGCAAAGTATAAATGCCATGAATATCCGGAAATTTACGAAAACGGTCAATACTGTTCTTCTTTAATACTGTTTCATCGGTAATTACGCGATCTGCACCAACAATTTCCTTTAGCTGGTCGACAATCGCTGCGCGAGATAAAGACATAGTAATTCCTTCCTGGTAATAAAAATGGAATAATCATTAATAAGAGAAAACAGAAACCACCGTTATGGATTAGCGCACTAAATAACCGCCATCAACCACTAATAAATGTCCGTTGACATAATTTGAAGCCGGACTTGCGAGGAATACGGCTGCGCCCATTAAATCCTGAGTATCGCCCCAACGGTTTGCCGGAATATGATCAAGAACGCGCTGGTTAGTTTCTGGATTACTACGGGTCGCCAGAGTGATATCGGTAGCGTAATATCCCGGGGCAATACCATTTACCTGAATATTATATTGACCTAATTCATCGCAATAGGCTTTGGTGAATCCGGCAAGGGCGTGTTTAGTTGCAGAATATGCAGGTGACCATTGTCCACCTAAGTAAGAGAACAATGAACAGATATTAATGATTTTACCGCTTTTCTGCGGAATCATAATTTTTGCTGCTTCATAGCTTAACTCGAATGCGGCGGTCAGGTTCACATCAATCATCGGGTCCCAGTCGGCACGACCGAAGTCCAGCACCTTATTCAGCTTACAAATACCGGCATTGTTAACCAGAATATCGACTGTACCGAAACGCTCACAGCAGGCAGCGATAATCTTCTGCGGTGCGCCTTCTGCGGTGATGTCCACCTGCATGAAGTCCACTTCAACACCCTGTTTTTCAATCATTTCCTTTGTTTCGCCGTTATCTTTGACGAAACTTGGAATAAAAATATTTGCGCCTGCTTTGGCCAACGCCATTGCAAATGCCTGACCTAAACCGCTATTCCCGCCGGTAACAATTGCTGTTTTACCTTTCAGGGAGAAAAAATCCATTGAGAACGCATTGAGAGATTCGATTGACATAGTTAGCTCCAATTTCCGTAAGGCAAAAAAAAAGAAAGGTAACTTCCCCCGCGAGAGGGAAGTTACCTTTCTCATTATCTCTGGTAACTGGAGATAATTTTTAGCATAAGGGCATAACTGCTAATGTGATCGTAATCACAGAGTGCTGTTCGTATTATCAAATAGTTTTAAAAAGCAGAAGCGTGATTACTCTCACACAACACCTTTTCTTTCCATGTTATTTCTTATTGCAATTACTAGAGAGCTGAGAAAAGTAATCCACCTGAAAGGGCGGCTTACTTTTCTCTTTTTTTTGTCTATTACAAATGGGAATACGATATGCAACACAACTCATATCGCCGTTGGATAACCCTCGCGATAATTAGTTTTAGCGGCGGCGTAAGTTTTGATCTGGCTTATTTACGTTATATTTATCAAATTCCCATGGCGAAATTTATGGGATTCAGCAATACCGAGATAGGTTTAATAATGAGTACATTTGGTATTGCGGCCATTATTCTTTATGCCCCCAGCGGCGTTATTGCCGATAAATTTTCACACCGCAAAATGATTACTTCCGCGATGATCATTACCGGGTTGCTGGGCCTGATAATGGCAACCTATCCACCACTCTGGGTAATGCTCTGTATTCAGGTCGCCTTTGCCATAACCACTATTTTAATGCTGTGGTCAGTGTCGATTAAAGCCGCCTCATTGCTGGGCGATCATAGCGAGCAAGGGAAAATTATGGGCTGGATGGAAGGGCTGCGCGGCGTCGGTGTAATGTCGCTGGCGGTGTTTACCATGTGGGTCTTTTCTCGCTTTGCACCGGATGACAGCGCCAGCCTGAAAACGGTCATTATTATCTACAGTGTGGTTTACATCTTATTGGGGATTCTGTGCTGGTTTTTTGTTAGCGATAACAACAACCTGTGCAGTGCCAATAACGAAGAAAAACAGTCATTCCAGCTTAGCGACATCCTGGCCGTTTTGCGCATCAGCACCACCTGGTATTGCAGCATGGTGATTTTTGGCGTCTTCACCATCTACGCCATTCTGAGTTACTCCACCAACTATCTGACCGAGATGTACGGCATGTCGCTGGTGGCGGCGAGCTACATGGGGATTGTGATCAACAAAATCTTCCGCGCACTGTGTGGTCCACTTGGCGGCATCATCACCACCTACAGCAAAGTGAAATCCCCTACCCGCGTGATCCAAATCCTTTCCATCATCGGCCTGCTGGCACTGACTGCCCTACTCGTTACCAACTCTAACCCGCAATCGGTCGCGATGGGGATTGGCCTGATTTTACTACTGGGATTCACCTGTTACGCCTCACGCGGGCTGTACTGGGCCTGCCCCGGCGAAGCGAGAACACCGTCTTACATTATGGGTACCACGGTAGGTATTTGTTCGGTGATTGGATTCCTGCCGGATGTCTTCGTTTACCCGATTATCGGTCACTGGCAGGACACCCTGCCCGCTGCAGAAGCCTACCGCAACATGTGGCTGATGGGCATGGCGGCCCTCGGCATGGTGATCGTCTTTACCTTTTTGCTGTTCCAAAAAATTCGTACTGCTGATATCGCCCCCGCAACGGCTAACAGCAAGTAAGCCAGAAAAATTACAGGAGAAAAATCATGTCGAAGAAATACATCATAGGGATTGATGGCGGAAGTCAGAGCACAAAAGTAGTGATGTACGATCTGGAAGGTAATGTAGTTTGCGAAGGTAAAGGCTTATTACAGCCGATGCACACGCCGGATGCCGATACCGCAGAACATCCTGACGACGATTTATGGGCATCATTATGTTTTGCCGGTCACGATTTAATGAGCCAGTTTGCCGGGAATAAAGAAGATATTGTTGGCATCGGCCTGGGATCAATCCGTTGCTGTCGTGCGTTACTAAAAGCCGATGGCACGCCTGCTGCTCCGTTGATTAGCTGGCAGGATGCACGCGTTACACGCCCTTACGAACATACGAATCCTGACGTGGCATATGTCACCTCTTTTTCGGGTTATCTGACGCACCGTTTAACGGGGGAATTAAAAGATAATATCGCCAACTATTTTGGTCAGTGGCCGGTGGATTATAAGAGCTGGGCATGGAGTGAAGATGCTGCGGTAATGGAGAAGTTTAATATCCCCCGCCAGATGCTTTTTGATGTGCAAATGCCAGGCACTGTTCTTGGGCATATCACACCTCAAGCCGCGCTGGCAACGCATTTCCCGGCTGGGCTGTCCGTAGTTTGTACCACCAGCGATAAACCGGTAGAAGCTCTGGGAGCCGGGTTACTGGATGATGAAACGGCAGTAATTTCTCTTGGCACTTACATCGCATTGATGATGAACGGTAAAGCACTGCCGAAAGATCCGGTTGCGTACTGGCCGATTATGTCTTCTATTCCGCAAACGTTGCTTTATGAAGGTTACGGTATCCGAAAAGGCATGTGGACGGTGAGCTGGCTGCGCGACATGTTAGGCGAGTCGTTAATTCAGGATGCCAAAGCACAAGATCTTTCACCGGAAGATTTGCTCAACAAAAAAGCTTCTTGTGTGCCACCTGGCTGTAATGGTCTGATGACAGTGCTGGACTGGCTGACCAATCCGTGGGAACCGTACAAACGCGGGATTATGATCGGCTTTGATTCCAGCATGGATTACGCATGGATATATCGCTCGATACTGGAAAGCGTGGCGCTAACGCTGAAGAACAATTACGACAATATGTGTAATGAAATGAATCACTTTGCGAAGCATGTGATCATTACTGGCGGTGGTTCGAACAGCGATCTGTTTATGCAGATTTTTGCCGATGTATTCAATCTTTCGGCGCGCCGTAATGCCATTAACGGTTGTGCAAGCCTGGGGGCGGCGATCAACACGGCTGTAGGGCTTGGTCTGTATCCAGATTACGCAACGGCTGTCGACAAAATGGTTCGCGTGAAAGATGTCTTTATGCCGATTGAGAGCAATGCCAAACGCTACGATGCGATGAATAAAGGTATTTTCAAAGATTTAACCAAACATACTGATGTGATCCTGAAAAAATCGTATGAAGTGATGCATGGTGAGCTGGGGAATGCGGATTCAATCCAGAGCTGGTCGAATGCGTAAATGAGGAAGACCGGGCGGGAAACTGCCCGGCCTGAACATACCTGAATGGTTATCCCCGACTGACGCGGGGAGCTCATAGTCGAAGTCTTCATGACTTCCTTGATATTCGGTTTATCCCCGCTGGCGCGGGGAACTCACCAGTGCCGTCCGGCATCACGTCTTTAACCTCGGTTTATCCCCGCTGGCGCGGGGAACTCCGGCAGGTTCTGCGGCTAAAACAGTCGCCAAACGGTTTATCCCCGCTGGCGCGGGGAACTCTCTAAACATAACCTATTATTAATTAATGATTTTTTAAGCCAGTCACAATATACCAACTTTACAGGATCACACAAACAACATATCCATTATGTTAAAGAGCACTTAATCCATTGATTGAAAAGATAAATATATAAAATAACTCTATACAAACTAAAATCTACCAAACTCCGACGTAATAATTTTCACTCCAGTGAAAAATTAACGCCACAGAATTTGTAGAGAATGACAATGATTAGCCCGGAATGGGCAAAATGGATGAGTGTTCAGAGGCGACAAAAAATATAAATGAGTGGGAGACTTTACAAACCCCACCCATTTACAACGCTTATAAATGTTTAATCAGGCAATATTTAAATATTTATGTGTTTGCATCGACAAACGCCAGTTACGCGCAATGCAAGTTTCAATGCACAAACGCGTAGCATCTTCCTTCTGGCTAATTGGCTGAAGTGCAATGATTCGCGGTTTATCATCGGTCAGCGTCGCCAGCAATTCATCCAGTGCTTCGATATCCCGTACGCGTCCAACTGGGTGTTTGATTTCGTTAGCTCGCTCCAGGGCTTGCGACAATACTTCATAACCGCCACGCATATTCAGTTTTGGCGACACGGTGACCCAGGTATTCGGCGTACAACGCACTTCATGAGTGCCGCTGGTTTCAATCTGGCAGCTAAAACCGTTCTTTTCGAGCAGGTCAGTAAGCGGCAGCAAGTCATGAATGCAAGGCTCACCACCGGTAATCACCACGTGACGCGCGGTGTATCCCTGACGACCGATGACTGCGAGTAAGTCTTCACTGCTTGCTGCTCCCCACTTATCACTCTCTTTCGTTTTACCCAGAATGCTGAAAAGGGAAACTTCCCGATCCTCAAGCTTTTCCCATGTGTGTTTGGTGTCGCACCAGGCACAGCCGACCGGGCATCCCTGTAAACGAATAAAAATGGCGGGGACGCCGGTAAAGTAACCCTCACCTTGCAGGGTCTGGAACATCTCGTTAATCGGGTACTGCATAGCATTCTCTGAGAAGTGGATAATTGTTAATTATTGCAGATCCTGCCGCAATATTCATGCTTTATTAACATTCTGTTACAGGCGGGTTTAAGGTAAAAAGTGAATCAGATCATTAAGAATAAAATGAAGCGGCGTATTATGTTTTAAGGAATTAAATAAAAGGGATTTAAACATGTTTAGAATATTCATCGTATTTATATTTATTTTCAATTTATCAGGTTGCGGTTATAACGATATTCAAACCTATGATGAACAGGTCAATGCCTCCTGGTCAGAAGTATTGAATCAGTATCAACGCCGTGCAGATCTTATTCCTAATCTTGTCGCCAGCATTAAAGGTTATTCCAGCCATGAAAAAGAGGTACTGGAGGCCGTTACGTTAGCTCGTAGTCAAGCTAATCGTGCCAGCAGCGATCTTCAGCAAGCTCCGGGAGATGAGCAAAAATTACAAGCCTGGCAACAAGCTCAGGCGCAGGTAACTCGCACTCTCGGGCAGTTAACGATTATTAGTGAACGTTATCCAGAATTAAAGGCTCAGGAACTCTATCAAAATTTAATGGTACAACTCGAAGGAAGCGAAAATCGAATTGCTGTCGCGCGAGGAAGATATATTAAAGCCATTGAACAATATAATGTCACTATCCGCAAATTTCCCGCAGTGTTAACCGCAAAGGTCATGGATTACACACCAAAGAAAAATTATTTGCCGGATGATGTCGCCGCAGTAAGCAAAGCCCCAACAATAGATTTTAGCCAGAATGCTAATGCTCATTAGGCGAGTTAATTATATGAAAAATTTTATCTTACTTCTTGTTCTGGTCTGTTCATCTGCGTTTGCAGTGCAAGTTCCAGTACCTGAATTACCTAAATATATGAATGATTTAACAGGGACATTAACCAGAGGGGAAGTAAGTACGCTGACCAGCCAGATTAAAGCCCTGACGCAAAAAGAACAGACGCAGCTTGTGGTATTGGTGGTTGAAACCACAGGCGAAGAAACCATCGAGCAATATGCAACACGTGTGTTCGAGAGTTGGCAGCCCGGCCATAAAGGTCGTGATGACGGTATTTTACTGGTAGTTGCCTGGCAAGATCATACAGTTCATATTGAAATCGGTTACGGGCTTGAGGGTATTCTTACTGATGCACAGTCCGGGCAAATTATTCGCAACAGTATTATTCCAGCGTTTAAAAAAGGCGACCTTACTGGCGGCTTGCAACAGGGTATCAGTGATATTGAAACCCGACTATCAGGAAATGATTTAGTCAATAACACATCGCCCGATCACCCTTTGCCCTTTAGCGGTTGGTGGGCTTTGTTAGTCTGGGCGATAGTACTGACGTTTATTTCTGCCAGAGGATATGTCAAAACGCTGGGAGTAATTTGCTTTGCTGCCATAATATTGGCCTTTGTACTTCCCATCGCTGGATATAGCGGGAGCTGGGGAGTTCTTGCCACATTATTATGTTTCGCCACACCGTTCCTGGTCGTAGCTATCGCTTTCACACCTTTCGGCAGAAAGGTGCGTGCTTCAATGCGTAGTGCCAACCGACCGTCTCGTTACGAAAGAAGCAACTCGGCCTCCTGGCATTCTTCATCATCGTCGTCATCTTCCTCTTCATCGTCTTTCGACAATGACAATTTCAGCGGTGGCGGCGGTTCGTCTGGTGGCGGTGGCGCTTCCGGGCGCTGGTGATCGTAATGCGCTTAATCTTTATTTTACTCGCTTTGTGGTGCCTTCCGGTGCTTGCCCAGCAAATTGCTGTGCCGGAGCTGCGCCACCAGGTGACCGATATTACTGGTACGTTAAGCTCGTCTGAACAACAATCACTGACACAGCAGCTGCAGGATATTACACAAAAAACACGAGCCCAGGTCGCCGTATTAATTGTGCCATCCACCGGGGACGATACCATTGAACAATATGCAACTCGCGTTTTTGATAGCTGGAAACTGGGGGATGAGCGGCGTGACGATGGTATTCTGATCCTGGTCGTCTGGGAAGATCGTAAAGTTCGCATTGAAGTGGGCTACGGGCTGGAAGGGGTGGTTACCGACCTGCAAGCGGCGAAGATTATCCGTGATATATTAATCCCTGCCTTCAAAAGTGATGACCTTATGGGTGGGTTAACACTGGCAAGCGAAAATATTGGCGCGCTTCTGTTGAATGGTGAATTACCGGAAAACAGGGGGAATTACTACAGTATCAATCCCCCTATTCCATTATCGCTTGCTGTAATTATATTACTGGCGGTGCTTTCATATTTTATTGTTTTTACCGATCCGTCAAATCTCCCCTGGATAGCACTCACTGGCGCAATTTACGGGATGGTATTCCTCTATGTTGCAGAGCCAGGACCATGGACGAATTTAATCGTTGCCTGCGGCATGTTAACGCCTTTTGCGATCGTAGTGCTGCTTATCTTTTGGCTTATCGTTAGTAAAAAACTACGCGCCAGATATAAGAAACTCGGTAAAGAAAGAGCTTCAAGAAAAGGTTCTTCGTCATCCTCTTCCGGTGGCGGCTCAAGTGGTGGTGGGTTTAGCGGCGGCGGCGGATTTAGCGGAGGTGGCGGTTCTTCTGGAGGCGGTGGTTCCTCAGGCCGCTGGTAACTCGACCATAAAAAATGCCAGCCCGAAGGCTGGCATTTTTAAATCAGATAAAGTCAGACTTATGCCTGGCCTTTGATCTCTTTACGACCGTTGTACGGTGCTTTTTCGCCCAGAGCTTCTTCGATACGAATCAGCTGGTTGTATTTAGCAACACGGTCAGAACGGCTCATAGAACCAGTTTTGATCTGGCCTGCAGCAGTACCAACAGCCAGGTCAGCGATGGTAGCGTCTTCAGTTTCGCCAGAACGGTGAGAGATAACTGCAGTGTAGCCAGCGTCTTTCGCCATCTTGATTGCAGCCAGAGTTTCGGTCAGAGAACCGATCTGGTTGAATTTGATCAGGATGGAGTTAGCGATGCCTTTTTCGATACCTTCTTTCAGGATCTTGGTGTTGGTTACGAACAGGTCGTCACCAACCAGCTGGATTTTGTCGCCCAGAACTTTGGTCTGGTATGCGAAACCGTCCCAGTCAGATTCGTCCAGACCGTCTTCGATAGAAACGATCGGGTACTGTTTGGTCAGTTCTTCCAGGAAGTGAGTGAATTCTTCAGAGGTGAAAGCTTTGTTGCCTTCGCCAGCCAGAACGTATTTACCGTCTTTGTAGAATTCAGAAGCTGCGCAGTCCATCGCCAGAGTGATGTCTTTGCCCAGTTCATAGCCAGCAGCTTTAACAGCTTCAGCGATAACAGCCAGAGCTTCAGCGTTGGAACCCAGGTTCGGCGCATAGCCACCTTCGTCACCAACTGCAGTGTTCATGCCTTTCGCTTTCAGAACTTTTGCCAGGTGATGGAAAACTTCAGAACCCATGCGGATGGCTTCTTTCACAGTTTTCGCGCCAACCGGCTGAATCATGAATTCCTGGATATCAACGTTGTTGTCAGCGTGCTCACCACCGTTGATGATGTTCATCATCGGAACCGGCATGGAGTATTTGCCCGGAGTACCGTTCAGTTCAGCGATGTGCTCGTACAGCGGCATACCTTTAGCAGCTGCAGCAGCTTTGGCGTTAGCCAGAGACACAGCCAGGATTGCGTTTGCGCCGAAGTTAGATTTGTTTTCGGTGCCGTCCAGGTCGATCATGATCTTGTCAATACCAGCCTGATCTTTGGCATCTTTGCCAATCAGCGCCTGAGCGATCGGGCCGTTAACCGCAGCAACAGCTTTGGTTACGCCTTTGCCCAGGAAACGGGATTTGTCGCCATCGCGCAGTTCCAGAGCTTCACGGGAACCAGTAGAAGCACCTGATGGAGCAGCTGCCATACCGACGAAACCACCCTCCAGATGTACTTCGGCTTCAACAGTCGGGTTACCACGGGAGTCGATGATTTCACGACCGATGATTTTTACGATTTTGGACATTAGGTTTTCCTCAAGTCACTAGTTAAACTGAAACTCCAGACAAACAACGCGTACCCAGGGTACGCGTTGCCGTTCTAACTTTTTTACTTACTTCGCCTGACGTTTCTGGAACTCGCTGGCGGCTTTTACAAAGCCAGCAAACAGCGGGTGGCCATCACGTGGAGTAGAAGTAAACTCCGGATGGAACTGACAAGCCACGAACCACGGGTGATTCGGAACTTCGATGATCTCGACCAACTGATCATCCCCGGAACGGCCCGCAACGCGCAGACCTGCATCTTCAATCTGTTTCAGCAGCATGTTGTTGACTTCGTAGCGGTGACGATGACGCTCAACAATTGTCGGCGCATTGTACAGCTGGCGAACCAGGCTATTGTCAACCAGCTGGCACTGCTGTGCGCCAAGACGCATGGTGCCACCGAGATCGCTCTTCTCGCTACGAACTTCAACGTTGCCGTTTTCATCGCGCCACTCGGTTATCAGCGCCACAACCGGGTACTTACAGTCTGGCACAAATTCCGTAGAGTTGGCGTTCTCCATGTTGGCAACATGGCGAGCGTAATCAATTAACGCCACCTGCATACCCAGGCAAATGCCCAGATAAGGAATATTGTTCTCACGCGCAAAGCGCGCGGTAGTAATCATGCCTTCTACGCCACGATAGCCGAAACCGCCAGGTACGAGGATCGCGTCCAGACCTTTAAGGATTTCAACACCGCGCGTTTCAACATCTTGTGAATCGATCAGTTTGATGTTGACGCTGACACGATTTTTCAGCCCGCCGTGTTTCAGTGCTTCAATCACTGATTTGTAAGCGTCCGGCAGTTCAATGTACTTACCGACCATACCGATGGTGACTTCACTCACCGGATTCGCTTCTTCGAAGATAACCTGTTCCCATTCGGACAGATTCGCTTCCGGGCAGTTTAAGCTGAATCGTTTACAAATATAATCGTCCAGCCCCTGAGATTTCAACAGGCCCGGAATTTTATAGATGGAATCGACGTCTTTCAGAGAAATAACCGCTTTTTCCGGAACATTACAGAACAATGCAATCTTCGCACGTTCGTTCGCCGGTACAGCGCGATCTGAACGACAAATCAGGATGTCAGGCTGGATACCGATGGAGAGCAGCTCTTTTACAGAGTGCTGGGTCGGTTTGGTTTTGACTTCACCAGACGCTGCCATGTACGGCACCAGCGTCAGGTGCATAAACAGAGTGTGCTCACGGCCAATTTCAACAGCCAACTGGCGAATCGCTTCGAGGAACGGCAGGGATTCGATGTCACCTACGGTACCGCCGATTTCGACCAGAACCACGTCGTGGCCTTCGCCACCTGCAAGAACGCGTTCTTTGATAGCGTTAGTGATGTGTGGAATAACCTGTACGGTTGCGCCGAGGTAGTCACCGCGGCGTTCTTTACGCAGAACGTCTGAGTAGATACGACCCGTGGTGAAGTTGTTGCGGCGGCTCATTTTGGTACGAATGAAACGCTCGTAGTGACCCAGGTCCAGGTCGGTTTCAGCGCCGTCTTCAGTAACGAACACTTCCCCGTGTTGGATTGGGCTCATAGTACCTGGATCGACGTTGATGTACGGATCCAGTTTCATGATAGTCACATTGAGGCCACGGGCTTCAAGAATGGCTGCGAGGGAGGCTGCGGCAATGCCTTTACCCAGAGAGGATACGACCCCGCCGGTCACAAAAATATAGTTCGTTGTCATGCTGAACCTGAGAAGTTAGGTTGAAAAGACGATGGAATAACCAGGACGGGAAAGCAGTATACCCGAACATGACCTGTGCCACAAACTTTCATTATCCCTCCTCTTCGCCAGCGCACCATTGAAATCAGGAGTGAGAAAATAGCCCCTTTGGGGTAAATGTTTTTGACGCAAATCAAGCGCTTGTCATTTAAAAAATGACACAAATGGCGCTTGACCGCGTAATTCCCTTAGAGATCAATTTCCTGCCGTTTTACCTGTTGCCAGACTTCTTCCATTGTTTCGAGGTCAACACCTGTCATTTCCAGTCCACGCGCGGCAACAATACGCTCCACTTCGCGAAAACGACGCTCGAATTTTTCGTTCGCTTTTTGCAATGCGATTTCTGCTTTCGTCCCTAAATGGCGAGCCAGATTAACCGTGGCAAACAGCAGGTCGCCCATTTCCTCCTCCAGTTTAGCCTGGTCGACAACAGCCTGCCGCGCCTCGTACATCACCTCGTCGATCTCTTCGTAGACTTTATCAACCACCGGGCCAAGCGTCGTCCAGTCGAAGCCAACGTTGGCACAACGTTTCTGGATTTTTTGTGCGCGCATTAAAGCCGGCAAACTGCGAGGAATATCGTCCAGCGCCGAATGCTGTGCTTTCTGCGCGCGTTCTTCGGTTTTGATCTGCTCCCAACGGGCGAGAACTTCACTGCTGTTTTCGGCAGAACTATCAGCAAAAACATGCGGATGGCGACGCTCTAATTTATCGCTGATCGCAGCACAAATATCATTAAAGTCAAAGCGCCCTTCTTCCTGGGCCATTTGCGCGTAAAACACCACCTGGAACAACAGATCGCCCAGTTCACCGCGCAGATCGTCAAAGTCTTCGCGGGCAATGGAGTCCAGCACTTCGTAGGTTTCTTCAAGGGTATAAGGCGCAATAGAAGCAAATGTCTGCTCCTTATCCCACGGGCAGCCGTTTTCCGGATCGCGCAGGCGCTGCATGATAGTGAGTAAACGGTCGATTTGATTCATTGGAATGTCCTGAAAATTGCGGGTCTGTCAGGTGGAAGCCTGTGACCAGAATAGAAGTGAGTTAGTAACACTTACCCAATCAGCACGTTAATTTTGGCTTTAATGAGTTGTAATTCCTCTGGGGTAACCGTTCCTTTCTTCGTTGCTCCTCTTGCCCGCCAGACGATACTTTTTACCTGATCAGCTAACGCTACGCCATCACGTTCCTGACCGGATAAAACAACTTCGAACGGATATCCTTTTGATTGTGTTGTACAAGGAACACACAGACACATACCTGTTTTGTTGTTATACATGAACGGACTCAGGACAACAGCCGGACGATGTCCGGCTTGCTCGCTACCTTTTGTCGGGTCAAAATCAACCCAAATCAGATCGCCCATATCGGGTACGTATCGGCTTACCATTACCAGACTTCCTTATCTTTCGGCTCCCCCCAGTCGATATTCTCGTGGAGGTTTTCCGGCGTGATGTCGTTGACCAGTTCAGCAAGCGTAAATACGGGCTCTTTACGCACTGGCTCAATAATTAATTTGCCATCCACCAGGTCAATCTTCACTTCATCATCAATATTCAGATTGAGCGCCTGCATTAACGTAGCCGGGATCCGCACTGCAGGAGAATTTCCCCAACGCTTTACGCTACTGTGGATCATAACCCTTTCCTCAAACCGCTATCATATGTAGATACAGTATATATCAATCTACATTGTAGATACGAGCAAATTTCGGCCTAACTCCCGTGCAGTCGACGCGCGTCGATAACATCCGGCACCTGATTGAGTTTACCCAGCACGCGGCCCAGCACCTGCAGGTTATAAATCTCAATGGTCATATCGATGGTTGCCAGTTGCTGTTTGGTATCGCTACGGCTGGCAACGCCAAGCACGTTCACCTTCTCGTTGGCGAGAATGGTCGTGATATCACGCAACAACCCACTACGATCATTAGCCAGCACGCGGACCACCAGCGAATATCCGGCGGAGTAGCTCTCGCCCCATACTGCATCAACAATGCGTTCTGGCGCATGGGAGCGTAGCTCCACCAGTTGTTCACAATCGGCGCGGTGCACAGAAATACCGCGTCCCTGAGTAATGAAACCAACAATTTCATCACCAGGAATCGGCTGACAGCAGCGCGCGATGTGGTGCATCAGATTGCCGACACCTTCTACTACCACGCGCCCGTTATCTTTACTGCGGTTTTGCGGGGCATGGCTTTTTTGCTGAAGCTGCTTCAGCGCGGCGGCGTCCTGCTCTTCGGCACTCGGCTTATTAAATTGCGATTGCAGGAAATTCACCATCTGATTGAGCCGGATATCCCCGCCACCAATCGCCGCCAGCAACTCGTCGACATCATTGAAGTTGTAACGCGGCAGCAGGTGTTTTTCTGCTTCTTTCAGGCTGATCCCCAGATGTTCCAGCTCGTCATCAAGGATTTGTCGTCCAGCCAGAATGTTTTTGTCACGATCCTGTTTACGGAACCAGGCATGAATTTTCGAACGCCCACGGCTGGTTGTGACATAGCCCAGGTTTGGGTTTAACCAGTCACGGCTGGGATTGGGCTGTTTCTGGGTGATAATTTCAATCTGGTCGCCCATTTGCAGCTGGTAGGTGAACGGCACAATGCGCCCGCCAATTTTTGCCCCGATGCAGCGGTGTCCGACATCACTGTGGATGTGGTAAGCGAAGTCCAGCGGCGTTGATCCCGCAGGCAAATCAACGACATCACCTTTCGGCGTAAAGACGTATACCCGGTCGTCAAAGACCTGGCTGCGTACTTCGTCGAGCATTTCGCCGGAATCAGCCATCTCTTCCTGCCACGCAATCAGTTTACGCAGCCAGGCAATCCGGTCTTCATGTCCCGAACGCGCCCCGCCAGCAGCCGCACCTTCTTTGTATTTCCAGTGCGCAGCGACACCCAGCTCTGCATCTTCATGCATCTGTTTGGTGCGGATTTGGATCTCAACGGTTTTGCCACCCGGCCCCAGTACCACAGTATGAATAGACTGATAGCCGTTTGGTTTCGGATTTGCGACGTAATCATCAAATTCATCCGGCAAGTGGCGATAGTGAGTGTGCACTATCCCCAGCGCGGCGTAGCAGTCTTGTAAACGCTCGGCAACAATACGTACTGCACGGACATCAAACAGCTCATCGAAGGCGAGGTTCTTTTTCTGCATTTTGCGCCAGATGCTGTAGATGTGTTTCGGACGACCATACACCTCAGCTTTAACGCCTTCAGCTTTCATCTCAGCGCGCAGATGACCGACAAACTCTTCGATATAGTGTTCGCGGTCGAGACGGCGTTCATGCAGCAATTTGGCGATGCGCTTGTATTCAGTCGGGTGGAGATAACGGAAGCAGTAATCTTCCAGTTCCCATTTCAGTTGCCCGATCCCGAGACGGTTCGCCAGCGGCGCGTAGATATTGGTGCACTCTTTTGCTGCAAGTACGCGTTCATCTTCTGGCGCATCTTTTACTTCGCGCAGATGAGCAATACGCTCCGCCAGTTTGATGACCACGCAGCGGAAATCATCGACCATCGCCAATAACATCCGGCGAACGTTATCGACCTGTTCGGAGGAAACAGAATCAGTGTGCGTCGCTTTCAGCTGGCGGATTGCCGCCATATCGCGCACACCGTGAATAAGATTAACGACCGACTTACCGACGCTCTCGCGCAGTACGTCTTCGCTGACTACGTTGGCATCGGCCAGAGGGAACAGTAGCGCCGCCCGCAGCGTGTCAATGTCCATACTTAATGTCGAGAGGATCTCCACCATCTCGACACCACGCCACAACAGCAAACTGGCATCCGGATGCCCCTGCGTCTGCTGCAGACAATACGCCCAGGTTTCGGCTAAGCACTCACACGACTTCTGGCTGGCAATCCCCAGACTTGCGATCCATTTGTCCGGATCAAATTCACCAGCCTTATTGATATGTGCACTTCTTACCGCAACCATTGTCCTCTCCTTTAGGGACCTGACCTGCCGAAATCAGCAAATCGTAACTATTTAACGCGCGAAAAAAGCACCATCGATTCCAGATGCCCCGTGTGTGGGAACATATCCAGCATCGCCAGTCGCGCAATGGTATATCCTGCTTTTAATAACGCCTCGCTATCCCGAGCCAGCGTCGCAGGGTTACAGGATACATAAACTATACGAATGGGTTCCAGTTTTATAATTTGCTGCATGACGCCAGCAGCACCTGCTCGCGCCGGGTCCAGCAACACTTTGTCAAAGCCGTTTTTAGCCCACGGTTGCTTTGTGACATCATCTTCAAGATTTTCATGATAAAACGTCACATTTTGTAAACCATTAAGTCGCGCATTTTCCTGACCTTTCTCCACCAGCGCCGCAACACCTTCTACCCCTACCACGCTAGCCGCTCGTGTCGCTAATGGCAGTGTGAAATTGCCCATACCGCAGAACAGATCAAGCACGCTGTCTTCAGCCTGCACATCCAACCACTCCAGCGCGCGAGCCACCATTTTCTGGTTCACACCCGCGTTGACCTGAATAAAATCACGCGGGCTAAAAGTTAAACGCAACCCATTTGAGTCATACCAGGGCATCTCGCCAGAGACGGTTTCGAGTATCTCACTATCGGGAGCGAGAAACAGATCCAGGCCTTCAGAATGCGAAAAGCGTTCCAGTTTTTCACGATCAGCCGAACTTAGCGGTGCGGTATGGCGTAAAATCATCAGCGTGCCGCTGGTTGCCTGCACCAGTTCAACGTGACCAAGATGGCGCATGGCTTGTAAGCTGGTCAGGCATGCCCTGACTTTGGGCAGCAATGCTTCAAGTTGGGGCGCTAAAATGGGGCATTGCTTAACATCGACAATGTCACTGGAACCCGCTTTGCGAAATCCCATCTGTAATTGTTGTGTTTTCGGCTGATAGTTCAGGCTTAAGCGCGCGCGGCGACGGTACCCCCAGGGAACATCGGCGATCACTTCAGAGACGTCGTGCTTCATTAACCGGGCGAGCGCCGCACTTTTGCTTCGCTGCTGTAGTTCGATGCTGGCGTGTTGTTGCTGACAGCCGCCGCATACGCCAAAATGAGGGCAGCGTGGCGTTTCGCGTTCCGGGCTGTCGCTTAGCCTGCGCACGACTTTAGCGCGGGAATACTGTTTTTTATCTTCAGTAACAGTAACTTCCGCGTCTTCCTGCGGCAATAGCCCGGGGATAAATAACGCTTTTCCGTTATGTCGTGCCACGCCCTGACCAAAAGAGTCGAGGTCGTTGACTGAAACGGTTATGATCTGACGCGTCGTCACGCGTCGTTTTGCAGAGTAGAATTGCGCCATTGGCGAGACTTTCTCAATTTAACAGTGTGACCTTAATTGTCCCATAACGGAACTCCATGACCAACTACAGCCTGCGCGCACGCATGATGATTCTGATCCTGGCGCCGACCGTCCTTATTGGTTTATTGCTCAGTATCTTTTTCGTCGTGCATCGCTATAACGACTTGCAGCGTCAACTGGAAGATGCCGGTGCCAGCATTATTGAGCCGCTTGCAGTTTCTACTGAATATGGCATGAGCCTGCAAAATCGCGAATCTATCGGTCAGTTGATAAGCGTTTTGCATCGTCGCCATTCTGATATTGTTCGCGCCATTTCAGTTTACGATGAAAATAACCGACTCTTTGTCACCTCCAATTTTCATCTCGACCCTTCAGCAATGCAGCTCGGTAGTAACGTGCCATTTCCGCGCCAGCTCACTGTCACACGTGATGGCGATATTATGATTTTGCGTACGCCGATTATCTCCGAGAGTTATTCTCCCGACGAATCGCCCATTAGCGATGCCAAAAATAGTCAGAATATGCTGGGGTATATTGCCCTTGAGCTGGACCTTAAATCGGTGCGCTTACAGCAATATAAAGAGATTTTTATTTCCAGCGTGATGATGCTGTTCTGTATTGGTATTGCGCTTATTTTTGGCTGGCGACTCATGCGCGATGTAACCGGCCCGATTCGCAACATGGTGAATACTGTCGACCGCATCCGCCGAGGACAACTCGACAGCCGGGTGGAAGGATTTATGCTCGGCGAGTTGGATATGCTGAAAAACGGCATTAACTCGATGGCAATGTCTCTGGCGGCTTATCACGAAGAGATGCAGCACAATATCGACCAGGCGACATCAGATCTGCGTGAAACGCTGGAGCAGATGGAAATTCAGAACGTTGAGTTGGACCTGGCGAAAAAGCGCGCCCAGGAAGCGGCGCGTATTAAGTCCGAGTTTCTGGCGAACATGTCACATGAGCTGCGTACACCGCTGAATGGAGTTATTGGCTTTACCCGCCTGACGCTGAAAACAGAATTAACGCCAACGCAGCGCGATCACCTGAACACGATTGAACGCTCGGCAAATAATTTGCTGGCAATTATTAATGATGTTCTCGACTTCTCGAAACTGGAAGCGGGCAAGCTGATTCTGGAAAGTATTCCGTTCCCGCTGCGCAGCACGCTGGATGAAGTGGTTACTCTTCTGGCGCATTCTTCTCACGATAAAGGGCTGGAATTGACGCTCAATATTAAGAGCGACGTGCCAGATAACGTGATAGGCGATCCGCTGCGTTTACAGCAAATCATCACTAACCTGGTAGGGAATGCGATTAAATTCACCGAGAATGGCAACATCGATATTCTGGTGGAAAAACGAGCGCTGAGTAATACCAAAGTTCAGATTGAAGTGCAGATCCGCGATACCGGTATTGGTATTCCTGAACGCGATCAATCGCGCCTGTTCCAGGCCTTCAGGCAGGCAGATGCCAGTATTTCACGCCGTCATGGCGGCACCGGGCTGGGGCTGGTAATTACGCAAAAACTGGTTAATGAGATGGGCGGAGATATCTCGTTCCATAGCCAGCCGAATCGTGGCTCAACCTTCTGGTTCCATATTAATCTCGATCTGAACCCGAATATTATTATTGAAGGACCATCCACCCAGTGCCTCACAGGCAAACGCCTGGCTTATGTCGAACCGAACTCGGCAGCCGCGCAGTGCACGCTGGATATTTTAAGCGAAACACCGCTTGAGGTGGTCTACAGCCCAAGCTTCTCGGCACTCCCTCCCGCGCATTACGACATGATGTTGTTAGGGATTGCGGTGACTTTCCGCGAACCGCTAACGATGCAACATGAGCGGTTAGCGAAAGCAGTGTCGATGACCGATTTTCTGATGCTCGCCCTTCCGTGCCATGCACAGGTCAATGCCGAAAAGCTCAAGCAAGATGGTATCGGCGCGTGTCTGCTGAAACCCCTGACGCCTACACGTCTGTTGCCTGTACTGACCGAGTTTTGTCATCAAACACAAAATACGCTGTTGCCTGTCACCGACGAAAGTAAGCTGGTAATGACGGTTATGGCTGTTGATGATAACCCAGCAAACTTGAAACTTATCGGCGCATTGCTGGAAGACATGGTTCAGCATGTGGAGTTGTGCGATAGCGGACATCAGGCGGTTGAACGAGCAAAACAGATGCCGTTCGATTTAATCTTAATGGATATTCAAATGCCGGACATGGACGGCATTCGTGCATGCGAACTTATCCACCAGCTTCCGCACCAGCAACAAACGCCAGTCATCGCGGTGACTGCACATGCGATGGCTGGGCAAAAAGAGAAATTACTTGGCGCGGGGATGAGCGATTATCTGGCGAAACCGATAGAAGAAGAGCGATTGCATAATTTGCTGCTGCGCTACAAACCCGGCAGCGGCATTTCTTCCCGCGTTGTGACGCCAGAAGTGAACGAAATTGTGGTGAACCAGAATGCGACTCTGGACTGGCAACTGGCGCTACGCCAGGCCGCTGGCAAAACCGATCTGGCGCGCGATATGCTGCAAATGTTGCTCGATTTCCTGCCAGAAGTTCGCAACAAAGTTGAGGAACAACTGGTTGGGGAAAACCCGGAAGGCCTGGTTGATTTGATTCATAAACTGCATGGCAGTTGCGGCTATAGCGGTGTGCCGCGTATGAAGAATCTCTGTCAACTTATCGAACAACAGCTACGAAGCGGTACTAAAGAAGAAGATTTGGAGCCGGAGCTACTGGAATTGTTGGACGAGATGGATAATGTGGCACGCGAAGCCAGTAAAATTCTTGGGTAATAAATATTTTATCGAGTAAAAATCGGCTTCTTATGAAACCGGTTTCAGACTGGTGACAAGGTGCCTGTGTTTATGCCGGATGCGGCGAAAACGCCTTACCGGCCTACGAAACCATTCAAATTCAATGAATTAAAAAAGCATGTGGGCCTGATAAGCGTAGCGCATCAGGCAATTTTGTGTTTGGCATCAGTCTCAAACCGACTCCTGACAGAGCCGGTTTTTGTTTTCTGTCTTAACGCACCATGCACGGACGCTTGTTATCGAACGTCCAGCCAGGAATCAGGTACTGCATCCCCATCGCATCATCACGCGCGCCAAGCCCGTATTTCTGATACAGCTCGTGGGCTTTCATCACCTGATCCATATCGATTTCTACACCCAGACCCGGTTTTTCCGGCACTTGTACCAAACCGCCTTTGATCTCAAAAGGCTCTTTAGTCAGGCGCTGATTACCTTCCTGCCAGATCCAGTGCGTATCAATCGCGGTGATTTTACCCGGTGCAGCTGCGGCAACATGGGTAAACATCGCCAGGGAAATATCGAAGTGGTTGTTAGAGTGTGAACCCCAGGTCAGGCCAAATTCATGGCACATTTGCGCCACACGTACCGAACCCTGCATCGTCCAGAAATGCGGGTCCGCCAGCGGGATATCAACAGATTGCAGGGAGAGCGTATGGCCCATCTGCCGCCAGTCGGTGGCGATCATATTGGTTGCAGTCGGCAGACCAGTCGCGCGACGGAACTCTGCCATCACCTCACGCCCGGAGAAACCTTGCTCCGCACCACACGGATCTTCTGCATAAGCCAGCGAACCTTTCAGGTATTTACCAATTTTAATCGCTTCGTTCAGCGACCAGGCACCGTTAGGATCGAGCGTAATACGTGCCTGCGGGAAGCGTTGCGCCAGTGCCACAATAGATTCGGCTTCATCTTCCCCGGCCAGTACACCGCCCTTCAGTTTGAAATCGTTGAAGCCATATTTTTCATACGCCGCTTCCGCCAGGCGCACCACCGCATCCGGCGTCATCGCTTCTTCGTGACGAAGACGATACCAGTCGCATTTGTCATCCGGCTGGCTTTGATACGGTAACGGTGTGGCTTTGCGATTGCCGACAAAGAACAGATAACCCAGCATTTCGACTTCGCTACGCTGTTGACCATCGCCCAGCAAGGATGCCACGTTAACTCCAAGGTGTTGCCCAAGCAGATCCAGCATTGCCGCTTCTATCCCGGTAACTACATGGATAGTGGTACGCAGATCAAAAGTCTGTAAACCACGCCCGCCAGAATCACGATCGGCAAATGTATTACGCACCAGCGTCAGAACGTTTTTGTATTCACCCAGCGTTTTACCTACCACCAGCGGAATCGCATCTTCCAGCGTTTTACGGATGTTCTCGCCGCCGGGAATTTCCCCTACGCCGGTGTGACCAGAATTATCTTTGATGATCACAATATTACGCGTGAAGAACGGTGCGTGTGCGCCACTCAGATTCATCAGCATACTGTCATGACCCGCCACCGGGATGACCTGCATTTCAGTAACAACAGGCGTCGTAAATTGAGAATTCATATTTATGTCCTTATTCAAAATCAATGACGGCCGAAAACGGGACGTTTACGGTCAAAGGTCCAGCCGGGGAGCAGGTACTGCATCGGACCCGCGTCGTTACGCGCGCCGCCAGGCAGACGTTTATAGGCTTCGTGCGCCTTTTGTACCTGTTCCCAGTCCAGTTCCACGCCCAGGCCGGGCGCATCAGGAACGGCAATTTTTCCGTTTTTAATCTCCAGCGGATTTTTGGTCAGGCGACAATCGCCCTCCTGCCAAATCCAGTGGGTATCGATAGCGGTGGGATTACCCGGTGCCGCCGCGCCCACATGGGTAAACATCGCCAGAGAGATATCGAAGTGGTTGTTGGAATGACAGCCCCAGGTTAGTCCCCATTCATCACACAGTTGCGCGACACGCACCGCGCCAGAGAGAGTCCAGAAGTGCGGATCGGCAAGTGGAATATCTACCGCATTGAGCATCACCGCATGACCCATTTCACGCCAGTTGGTGGCGATCATGTTGGTCGCGACGGGCAAGCCGGTCGCCCGCCGAAACTCCGCCATCACTTCACGACCGGAGAACCCCTGCTCAGCGCCGCACGGGTCTTCCGCATAGGTCAGCACATCATTCAGGCCTTTACACAAAGAAATGGCTTCATCAAGCAGCCAGGCACCGTTGGGATCAACGGTAATCCGCGCATCAGGGAAGCGTTTCTTCAATGCACGAACGGTGTCGATTTCTTGCTCGCCAGGTAATACGCCACCTTTGAGTTTGAAATCTTTAAAGCCATAGCGATCCTGTGAAGCCTCCGCCAGACGCACAACGGCTTCGCTGTTCATCGCTTTCTGGTGACGCAACTGATACCACTCATGGTTACCTGGTGTACTTTCCAGATAAGCAAGATCGGTTTTAGTCCGATCACCGATATAAAACAGATAACCGAGGACGGTAATAGCATCGCGTTGCTTACCTGGGCCAAGCAGTTCACAGACCGGAACATTCAGCGCCTTACCTAACAGGTCAAGCAAAGCGGCTTCCAGCGCCGCCACGGCGTTAACGCGCAATTCAAAGGTCCAGGCACCTTTGCCGAAGGTATCAAAATCGGCGGCCTGATTACCTTTATGCACCTGCTGGACCACTTTATTCAGTCGCGCGACTTCCTGGCCCAGAACCATCGGAATAGCATCGACAAGCGTTTGATAAATCACCTCTCCGCCCGGTGCTTCACCAATGCCGGTATGTCCGGCATTATCGGTGAGTACCACAATGTTGCGGGTGAAATATGCGTTATGTGCACCACCAATATTGAGCAACATGCTGTCATGTCCGGCGACCGGAATGACTTTCATATCAGTAATGACTGGACTGGATTGTGTCGTCATCTTATTGCCCCGCGACAGGTTTCAGCTCAATACGTTTAATATCGCCCACCAGCACCAGGTAGCTCAGCACCGCAATTAAGGCATGAACCCCGACATAAATCAGCGCCCCATTAAAGGAGCCAGTCGTGCCAACGATATAACCAATTGCGATTGGCGTGACGATACCGGAAATGTTACCGAACATATTGAACAGGCCGCCGGAAAGACCGCTGATCTCTTTTGGCGCAGTATCTGCCATTACCGCCCAACCCAGCGCCCCGATGCCTTTACCGAAGAAGGCCAACGCCATGAAACCGATGATCATCCACTCAACATCGACGTAGTTACAGAACACCATCACCATCGACAGCAACATGCCCATCACGATCGGTGTTTTACGCGCAATGTTCAGCGAGCCCGTGCGACGCATCAGCCAGTCGGAAATAATCCCCCCCAGCACGCCGCCGATAAAACCGCAAACAGCAGGAACGGAAGCCACAAAGCCCGCTTTCAGAATCGACATCCCGCGCGCCTGCACCAGATAAACCGGGAACCAGGTAATAAAGAAGTAAGTCAGGGCGTTGATACAATACTGACCGATATAAACACCGATCATCATCCGCGAACCGAGCAGCTGTTTGATCTGCCCCCACTTCACGCTGAACGGCACTTTAACTTTGGTGTTTTGCTGATCCATATTGATCAGCGCGCCGCCAGCGGCGATGTACTCCAGCTCTTTCTGATTTACGCCCGGATGTTGATTTGGCTCGTGGATGACTTTCAGCCAGAAAAAACTGATGACAATGCCCAGACCGCCCATAAAGAAGAAGACGTGTGACCAACCCACTTCATGAGTCAGCCAGCCCATAATCGGCGCGAAGATCACCGTTGCGAAGTATTGGGCGGAGTTAAAAATCGACACCGCCGTTCCCCTTTCCTGCGCCGGGAACCAGGCTGCCACGATTCGGCTGTTGCCGGGAAAAGAAGGTGCTTCGGCAAGCCCTACCAGGAAGCGGAGAGTAAACAAGGCAACGATAATGCCGAATCCACTAAAGATATCGACGAAACCTTGCAGCAAGGTAAACATCGACCAGATAAAGATTGACCAGAAGTAGACGCGTTTTGAACCAAAGCGATCCAGCAACCAGCCGCCAGGGATCTGCCCAATAACATAAGCCCATGAGAAAGCAGAGAACACATAGCCCATACCCACTGGATCAAGACCGATATCTTTGGCCATTTCCGAACCGGCGATCGAGAGCGTAGCGCGATCGCCGTAGTTGAAAGATGTGACGATAAACAGCATCACCACTATCCAGTAACGAGCATTCGTGCGTTTTTCCACACTGCTCGCAGCCTGACTTAAAGAACTCATTGTTGCACTCCTGAAAATTCGCGTTAGCCACGCTCACTCTGGACTGCGACATCGCCAGGAAATCAGAGGTGACGTAGGGTGTTTTTGCCGTTTTTATAGGTCGTTCGCCGAATGCGGCGCGTGTTTTATATCTGGCAATAGCAGTATAAAAAGCGCGCCATAGCGGCTCACCGTGCAACAACACAACATTAATGCGTTCAATGAGGCTCGATTTTGGCATTAGCCCTGGACGGTGGAATCCACTTCACGGAAATGAAAACAAGAACAAGAAAGGAAGGGTTAAATCGGAGAAATAAAGAAGAGTATGAAATGGATCGCTTGACTCCAGGCAAACGCCAGTAAAAATCCGCGCTAAGAAGCAGTTTTTACAGGCATTTGCCTGAAAAGACTCGATTCAGCACCGCTAAAACGGTATTTTGCCGATCGCTGAACAAATCAGGGCAACAGCGTCCCCCACTGCTCAACCCACGGATTGGATTCCGTTTCTGGTTCCGGGGTTTCACTGGCATCGATCAGCAGCATTTCCCCTACCCGCTGCGCGCTCTGTTCCTGTAACAAAGCATCAAACTGTTTGCCACCGTTGCAGAAATTCACATAACTACTGTCGCCGAGCGCAATCACGCCGTAACGCAGGTTCGGCTGGAAACCGAGGTTATCCTTTATGCCCAGAAAGAGTGGCACAATGCTGTCAGGAAGGTCGCCCTGCCCGGTGGTGGACGTAACTACCAGAACATACTTGTCCTGATAGGGTAACCAGTCGCTTAATTCTGGGTCTTCAAACACCGTTGCTTTGTGGCCCTGCGCGGTCAGAATCGCTTCCGCTTCTTCGGCCACTAGCAGTGAATTCCCGTACATGGTGCCTACAAAAATACCAATTTCCGCCATACCGTTTTCTCCCTGGATTAGGAACTTAACTCATCATCCTGACCCGATGGCGCGCTGAACTCAACCCTTTCATTTTCAGGAAGCAGACCGCGCCAGCCAAATTGTGATAATGCCCGCATCCAGGTGTCGTCCAGACCGGCGTGGATAGTCAGCGGCTCGCCAGTAAAAGGATGCGTCAGTGACAACTTACTGGCGTGCAACATTAACCGCTGGAGGCCAAAATGTTCAGCCGCGCTGCGATTCTGGCGCAAATCGCCATGTTTGCTGTCGCCAATAATCGGATGGCGCAAATGGGCAAGATGGCGACGAAGCTGATGTTTGCGTCCGGTTTTCGGCTCCAGTTCCACCAGACCGTAGCGTGTCGTCGGGTAACGCCCGGTCGCAACTGGCATTTCAACCGTCGCCAGACCGCGATAATGCGTCACTGCTGGCTGCGGGTCTTTATCTTCGCGGGCATACTTATCGGCGATTTTATCCAGTTCTTCCACCAGCGGATAATCCAGCACCGCTTCTTCCATCAGCCAGCCACGCACAATCGCATGGTAACATTTCTGGATTTGGTGCTGTTCAAACTGTTGCGCTAACAGCCGTCCGGCCTCGCTGGATAATCCCATCAGCAATACGCCGGAAGTCGGTCGGTCCAGCCGATGCGCGGTAAACACGTGCTGACCAATCTGGTCACGTACGGTTTGCATGACCACCACTTTTTCGTCACGATCCAGCCAGCTGCGGTGAACCAGCCAGCCAGACGGTTTGTTAACCGCAACCAGCCATTCATCCTGGTAGAGTATTTCCAGCATCAGTTTGTATCATCCGCAAAAAGCGCATCCAGTTTTTCCAGCTCCGCCAGAATAAGCGCGCGCTGGGGGTGGTCCGTCGCCAGCGCCATTTCATAATACGGCGCCACGGCGAAAGCCCCTGGCAATGGCTGATTATTATCTAAGAGATCGTGCATTCGCGGGATCAGTACCCATTGCAACCATTCCAGTGGCTCCATCGTATCCATAAAGAAAGGTTGGGTACTGTTGAATTGATGCGGCTGCGGTTCATCGCTCCGCCAGTGCTGATGTTCACGCAGTAATGTTTCAAGCGCCTGCAACTGAAGACGAACGCGGTCATGAGTGGTCATAAAACAACCTCAAGAAGAAAAAACTGCCGCGAAGGATAGCAGGAATAAAAAAAGGGAGCACTGTATTCACAGTGCTCCCGGTTCGTTTCGCAGCATTCCAGCTACTTTTGTTGCTCCCTGCTCATCCTTGACAACTTTTCCTGTGGTCTTGCGACCAATCGTTCATCCTGAACTAATGCTTCCTGCTCACACCACCCCGATGTGATACTTCATCCTGAAGTGTCCCTGGCCATCCTGACCCACCGAATCATCCTGACCGGTTCTCATTCTCCGTCCTGGAGGTGTCCTTTAACGCATCCAGCGTTTTCCTCTTCGCTTCATCCAGAAGCCTTTCCCTGAAGCACCATCCTGGCGTGTCCTTTAGAAGTGTCATCATCCTGATGTTCACTTCGTTGTCTGACTCCCTGTCGACGAAGATAGAATCGTCTTTTTCGCTGAGTCTTACAAGGCGCTTACAGACAATGCCTTAAGGAAAATTTCATATGAAAGTTAAGAATATTTCTTCAATGCATTGATTTAAAATAGAAATATCGATTCTTATCTTTTTAAGTATTCACTTACTTCCTGGCGATCTCCTACAGGGTCTGTAAGAGATCTCTCACAACTAGACGGGGTATTTGGATTACAGAAGAGGCTTAAGCTGCATAAGGAATTCCGCAAGATTTGAGGCTAAATGCATACGATTCCGCGTCCCCAGCGTCTCTTTGCATACTTCGCCAGAGAGATTACACACCGAAATCACTTCCAACTCTTCTTCCAGTGTGGCGATAAATAACGAGGGGGGCAGTTTCAGACGTTTCTGGGTAACCAGATGTCCAATCAGGTTTTCCTGCACCCGGCGGAAGTCATCTTCGCTCCAGGTTTGCAGTAATGTCAGTTTGATATCGCCAAACTGCGCATGCATATCCCCGGCAAACTGGGTCGTATAGAAGGTATGAATTGCGGGTTGTATCACAATATCAAACGCACGCTCAACCGCGTTTACATTTTGCTCACCGCTAAACGGCTGCGGTTGCCAGAACACAGCATCATTAGTGGTTGAAATAATGCACGGTGAAGGAACGCCATACAGCTCCTCGCTTAACGGCCAACTATTGTGCTGTTCGTGCCATGCATCACAGTAACGCGTGGTAAAATCTCTCAAGGCTTGTGCGGTCAATTCGTCCACTAATTTCTCTCTTCACTTAAACCAGATACACTTGTCGTTTAGTTTATCTGGTTTATGACGGTGAAACATGTCTTCTTATGCAAACCATCAGGCACTTGCGGGCCTGACTCTTGGAAAATCAACCGATTACCGGGATACCTATGACGCCAGCCTGCTACAAGGCGTTCCACGTAGTTTGAATCGCGATCCGCTGGGCCTGAAAGCAGATAATCTGCCTTTTCACGGTACGGATATCTGGACGCTATATGAACTTTCCTGGCTGAATGCGAAAGGTTTGCCGCAGGTTGCCGTGGGTCATGTTGAACTTGATTACACCAGCGTAAATCTCATTGAGTCGAAGAGTTTTAAGCTCTATCTCAACAGCTTTAACCAGACACGCTTTAACAATTGGGATGAAGTGCGCCAGACGCTGGAGCGCGACTTAAGCACTTGCGCCCAGGGTAACGTTAGCGTGGCGTTATATCGTCTTGATGAACTGGAAGGTCAGCCGGTGGGGCATTTCAATGGCACCTGCATTGATGACCAGGATATCGCTATCGATAACTATGAATTCACCACTGACTATCTTGAGAATGCCACCAGCGGCGAGAAAGTGGTGGAAGAAACACTCGTTAGCCACCTGCTGAAATCAAACTGCCTGATTACTCATCAACCAGACTGGGGATCTATCCAGATTCAGTATCGTGGACGCAAGATTGACAGGGAAAAACTGCTGCGTTATCTGGTTTCTTTCCGTCATCATAACGAGTTCCATGAACAGTGCGTAGAACGCATTTTTAATGATCTGTTACGCTTCTGCCAGCCAGAGAAATTAAGCGTTTACGCACGTTATACCCGTCGTGGCGGTCTGGACATTAACCCATGGCGCAGTAACTGTGATTTTGTCCCATCGACAACCCGTCTGGCACGGCAATAAAATTTTTCTCAATTTTGCGGGCTGGATTCACGCATAAGGTTGTGAAAGGTCATCAGGCAGGGCTATTGTAATCAAAGGGAATGACGATAATCGTCCCATAAGGAGTTTTTCTTGATTACACATATTAGCCCTCTTGGCTCCATGGATATGTTGTCGCAGTTGGAAGTGGACATGCTTAAACGCACCGCCAGCAGCGACCTCTATCAATTATTTCGCAACTGTTCACTCGCTGTTCTGAACTCCGGTAGCCTCACCGATAACAGCAAAGAATTGCTGTCCCGTTTTGAAAATTTCGACATTAACGTGCTACGCCGTGAACGCGGCGTTAAGTTAGAACTGATCAATCCCCCGGAAGAAGCTTTTGTCGATGGGCGTATCATTCGCTCCTTGCAGGCCAACTTGTTTGCCGTTCTGCGCGACATTCTCTTCGTCTATGGGCAAATCCATAACACCGTTCGTTTTCCAAATCTGAATCTCGACAACTCTGTTCATATTACCAACCTGGTCTTTTCTATCTTGCGCAATGCTCGCGCGCTGCACGTGGGCGAAGCGCCCAATATGGTGGTGTGCTGGGGCGGTCACTCCATCAACGAAAACGAGTATTTGTATGCCCGTCGCGTTGGTAATCAGTTGGGGCTGCGTGAGTTAAATATTTGCACTGGCTGTGGTCCAGGCGCGATGGAAGCGCCGATGAAAGGCGCAGCGGTTGGACACGCCCAACAGCGTTACAAAGACAGCCGTTTTATTGGTATGACTGAACCATCAATTATCGCCGCTGAACCGCCTAACCCGCTGGTTAACGAACTGATCATCATGCCGGATATCGAAAAACGTCTGGAAGCGTTTGTCCGTATCGCCCACGGCATCATTATCTTCCCTGGCGGTGTGGGTACAGCGGAAGAGCTACTGTATTTGCTGGGAATTTTAATGAATCCGGCCAACAAAGATCAGGTCTTGCCATTGATCCTCACCGGCCCGAAAGAGAGTGCTGATTACTTCCGCGTACTGGACGAGTTTGTCGTGCATACGTTGGGAGAAAACGCGCGCCGCCATTATCGCATCATCATTGATGACGCTGCAGAAGTAGCCCGTCAGATGAAAAAAGCGATGGCGCAGGTGAAAGAAAACCGTCGCGATACGGGCGATGCCTACAGCTTTAACTGGTCAATGCGTATTACGCCAGATTTGCAAATGCCGTTTGAGCCGTCTCACGAGAATATGGCTAATCTGAAGCTTTACCCGGATCAGCCCGTTGAAGTGCTGGCTGCCGACCTGCGTCGTGCATTTTCTGGCATTGTAGCCGGTAACGTAAAAGAAGTCGGCATTCGCGCCATTGAAGAGTTTGGGCCATACAAAATCAACGGTGATAAAGAGATCATGCGCCGTATGGACGACCTGCTTCAGGGGTTTGTTGCCCAACATCGTATGAAGTTACCAGGCTCTGCCTACATCCCTTGCTACGAAATCTGCACCTAATCCTCCCTTCCCCGGTAACGTTTGTTGCCGGGTTTTTCTCTTTTTTGGTCGCTCACTAATCAATCTATTTCATTTGTTATATGAATGTTTAAGCGCGTCATCATGTCATTAATATCACCACCTGTAATATGTCATACAATTTATGTTGCAACGCAAACGTTTCCCTTAATTTGAAGACCGCATTTTATCTCCGCAAAAAAGAAAATCTTGTAATCATTAACTAAAAGTATTGATTTTTGCAGTTCAACCTACATATATTGCGCGCCCCGGAAGAGGCCAGATGTCGTTAATCTGCCAAATATTGCCCTTAAATTCTCTTTTACTTTTGATTTACAGAGTAAAGCATTGGGATTATCTATCTTCCAAGTAGATTATTGTATTTGAGATCAAGATCACTGATAGATACATAACTTGTGTGTATCTTTCCGCCCTCAAATTATTACGGCGGAAAATGATTAAGCCATCGCCGATAGACAGATTTCATTTTTACGGCCAGGCACCTTCCCGGGCTGAACTGGCTAAAAGCTGAATTATTTGCATTCCTCCAGGAGAAATAGATGGAAACGACTCAAACCAGCACGATTGCGTCGAAAGACTCTCGCAGTGCCTGGCGCAAGACAGATACCATGTGGATGCTGGGCCTTTACGGCACGGCGATCGGCGCGGGCGTGCTGTTCCTGCCAATCAACGCCGGTGTTGGCGGTATGATCCCGCTGATCATCATGGCTATCCTTGCGTTCCCGATGACGTACTTTGCGCATCGTGGCCTGACTCGCTTCGTGCTGTCTGGTAAAAACCCAGGCGAAGACATCACCGAGGTAGTAGAAGAACACTTTGGTATTGGCGCAGGTAAACTGATTACCCTGCTCTACTTCTTCGCTATCTACCCGATTCTGCTGGTTTACAGCGTGGCAATCACCAACACGGTTGAAAGCTTCATGTCTCACCAGCTGGGTATGACGCCGCCGCCGCGTGCGATTCTGTCACTGATCCTGATCGTGGGTATGATGACCATCGTTCGCTTCGGTGAGCAAATGATCGTTAAGGCGATGAGTATTCTGGTATTCCCGTTTGTTGGCGTACTGATGCTGCTGGCTCTGTACCTGATCCCGCAGTGGAACGGCGCAGCACTGGAAACTCTGTCTCTGGACACTGCATCGGCAACCGGAAACGGTCTGTGGATGACCCTGTGGCTGGCAATTCCGGTAATGGTGTTCTCGTTCAACCACTCTCCGATCATCTCTTCTTTCGCCGTTGCGAAGCGTGAAGAGTACGGCGATATGGCAGAACAGAAATGCTCGAAGATCCTGGCATTCGCTCACATCATGATGGTGCTGACCGTAATGTTCTTCGTATTCAGCTGCGTACTGAGCCTGACTCCGGCAGACCTGGCTGCGGCTAAAGAGCAGAACATCTCGATTCTGTCTTACCTGGCTAACCACTTTAACGCGCCGATCATCGCGTGGATGGCTCCGATTATCGCGATTATCGCTATCACCAAATCCTTCCTGGGCCACTACCTGGGCGCACGTGAAGGCTTCAACGGTATGGTGATCAAATCACTGCGTGGTAAAGGTAAGTCTATCGAAATCAACAAGCTGAACCGTATCACTGCGCTGTTCATGCTGGTAACGACCTGGATTGTTGCCACCCTGAACCCGAGCATCCTGGGTATGATTGAAACCCTGGGCGGCCCAATCATCGCGATGATCCTGTTCCTGATGCCGATGTACGCCATTCAGAAAGTACCGGCAATGCGTAAATACAGCGGTCACATCAGCAACGTATTCGTTGTCGTGATGGGTCTGATTGCAATCTCCGCAATCTTCTACTCTCTGTTCAGCTAAGTCCTTTCGCGCCGCTTTCGGGCGGCGCTTCCTCCGTTTTAACGCGATGTATTTCCTATGATTAGCGTATTCGATATTTTCAAAATCGGCATTGGCCCTTCCAGTTCTCATACCGTTGGACCAATGAAAGCGGGTAAACAATTTACCGACGATCTGATTGCCCGTAACCTGCTTAAAGACGTGACCCGCGTGGTGGTTGACGTCTATGGTTCGCTCTCTCTGACCGGCAAAGGGCACCACACTGATATCGCCATTATTATGGGCCTGGCAGGGAATCTGCCGGATACCGTGGATATCGATTCCATCCCTGGTTTTATTCAGGATGTGAATACTCACGGTCGCCTGATGCTGGCAAACGGTCAGCACGAAGTCGAGTTTCCGGTTGATGAATGCATGAACTTCCATGCCGATAACCTTTCTCTGCATGAGAACGGCATGCGCATTACCGCGCTGGCGGGCGATAAAGTTGTTTACAGCCAGACGTATTACTCCATCGGCGGTGGCTTTATCGTTGATGAAGAGCATTTTGGCCAGCAGGATAGCGCACCGGTTGAAGTTCCGTATCCTTACAGTTCAGCAGCCGACCTGCAAAAACATTGCCAGGAAACCGGGCTGTCACTCTCTGGTCTGATGATGAAAAACGAGCTGGCGCTGCACAGCAAAGAAGAGCTGGAACAGCACCTGGCGAACGTCTGGGAAGTGATGCGTGGCGGTATTGAACGCGGTATTTCCACCGAAGGCGTGTTGCCAGGCAAATTGCGCGTTCCTCGCCGTGCCGCGGCACTGCGCCGGATGCTGGTCAGCCAGGATAAAACCACCACTGACCCGATGGCGGTTGTTGACTGGATCAACATGTTCGCACTGGCAGTGAACGAAGAGAACGCTGCGGGCGGTCGTGTGGTGACTGCGCCGACTAACGGTGCGTGCGGGATTATCCCGGCAGTGCTGGCGTACTACGACAAGTTTATCCGCGAAGTGAACGCTAACTCACTGGCTCGTTACCTGCTGGTAGCCAGCGCCATTGGTTCTCTTTATAAGATGAACGCGTCGATTTCTGGTGCCGAAGTGGGTTGCCAGGGTGAAGTTGGCGTGGCGTGCTCAATGGCGGCGGCGGGTCTGGCAGAACTGTTAGGCGCAAGCCCGGCGCAGGTGTGCATCGCGGCGGAAATCGCTATGGAGCATAACCTCGGCCTGACGTGTGACCCGGTTGCTGGACAGGTTCAGGTACCGTGCATTGAGCGTAACGCCATTGCGGCAGTGAAAGCGGTGAACGCCGCGCGTATGGCACTGCGCCGTACCAGCGAACCGCGCGTCTGCCTCGATAAAGTTATCGAAACCATGTACGAAACAGGTAAAGACATGAACGCCAAGTACCGCGAAACCTCTCGCGGCGGCCTGGCAATGAAGATCGTTGCCTGCGATTAATCGCTCTCCAGAGGCCTCGTTTTGCGAGGCCTCACATTGTTGAGAATGTACCTGTTGTTTATGTCGGATGCGGCGCAAACACCTTATCAGACCTATAAAACAGCGCAAATTCAATAGATTGCGATTCTTTTGTAGGCATGATAAGCGCAGCGCATCAGGCAATTTGGCGTTGTCATCAATATCAGATCTCGTTTTGCGAGCCCTCTTCCTGTTTTCTCATCCAGCCATAGCCTGTTCCGGCATCGAATGTTACCCTTATCGCCTGATCTTTAAGGGGGTTATCGTGGCTGTTCATTTGCTTATTGTCGATGCACTGAATCTTATTCGTCGCATTCATGCCGTGCAGGGTTCACCCTGCGTGGAAACCTGTCAGCACGCCCTTGATCAACTTATTATGCACAGCCAGCCGACCCACGCCGTCGCCGTTTTTGATGATGAAAACCGCAGTAGCGGCTGGCGTCATCAGCGCCTGCCTGATTATAAAGCGGGTCGCCCGCCAATGCCGGAAGAGTTGCACAACGAGATGCCCGCGTTACGTGCAGCCTTTGAGCAACGCGGTGTCCCGTGCTGGTCAGCCAGCGGCAACGAAGCCGATGACTTAGCCGCCACGCTGGCGGTCAAAGTGACCCAGGCGGGGCATCAGGCAACCATCGTTTCGACAGATAAAGGCTACTGTCAGCTACTTTCACCTACATTACGTATTCGCGATTACTTCCAGAAACGCTGGCTGGATGCACCGTTTATCGATAAAGAATTTGGCGTTCAACCGCAGCAATTGCCCGATTACTGGGGGCTGGCGGGGATCAGTAGTTCAAAGGTGCCAGGCGTTGCGGGAATTGGGCCCAAAAGCGCCACGCAGTTGCTGGTCGAGTTTCAGAGTCTGGAAGGGATCTATGAGAATCTGGAAGTGGTTGCCGAAAAGTGGCGCAAGAAATTAGAAGCCCATAAAGAGATGGCGTTCCTGTGCCGTGATATCGCCCGCTTACAGACTGATTTGCATATCGACGGCAATTTACAGCAGCTAAGACTTAAACGCTGATAAACCAATGCCGGGAGCAGACAGTTATAGCTTCCGGCACACGGAGTCAGCGATTAGCGCTCGTCGCGACGACCACCTACCGCAGCCCAGATGCGACGGACATGCACCGTCACTTCTTCGCGATCGTGATACAACTGACGCGCCTGAATCTGGGCGTTAATGCCATGTTCATCAAGCTGTGCCTGAATGTACGCCAGATTGTGTGATACTTCTTCGTAGCGTTTTTTCATCGGCAATTTAAGGTTGAAGATAGTTTCACGACACCAGCCATTAACCAGCCACTGCGCCATCAAAGCCGCGACCTTCGCCGGTTTTTCCACCATGTCACACACCATCCACGAGATATTGCTACGTGTCGGGCGGAATTTAAAACCATCTTCCCGCAGCCACGTTACTTGTCCGGTATCCATCAGACTTTGCGCCATCGGGCCGTTATCAACGGAGTAAACCCACATGTTGCGCTTCACCAGTTGGTAGGTCCAGCCGCCCGGGCAAGCGCCCAAATCCACCGCCCACATCCCGTTCGCCAGGCGTTCATCCCATTCATCCGCAGGAATAAACACATGAAATGCCTCTTCCAGCTTGAGCGTGGAACGACTTGGTGCATCTGCCGGAAACTTCAGGCGCGGAATGCCCATATAGAACGGCGAGTTATTATTGCTGTAGGAGTAGCCGGTATAACAGCAGCCTGGCGCGATAAAGAACACATGCACAACCGGACGCTTCGGCGTTTCATAGCTCGCCAGGACGCCCGCATCACGCAAGGCAGCCCGTAACGGTACAGTAAATTTGCGGCAGAATTTCAGTAACTCTTTACTTTCGTTGGTGTCCGCGACTTCAACGCGAAGTTCGCCGCCCTTCTCTACCACACCCTGCAACATGCCAACTATTGGCGTGATGCGGTCTTCCTGCGGCAAATGCTGGAGCAGTTCTCCCACCACAAACCACTGGCGGGCAAAAATTAATGAACTAAATGGCAGTTCACGGATTAACTTATCGCCATCTTCCGCTTGATAACATTCATAAATCACATAACCCGCATTCTCTTTTACACGGGCAAAACCGAATATTTCCCGCTGCCCGGCTTTATCGGTAATTTCTGCGGCGCACTCTTTTTCAAAGCCCGGACGGCACAACAATACAACTTTATTCATGACTTACGCCCTTGCGCTTTAAACGGATAGCACCAACTAACATTAACGCCCAGCCCGCGAGAAAACTCACACCGCCGACCGGAGTGACAAACGCCCACAAACGCAGATGAGACAGCGCCAGGCAATAAAGGCTGCCGCTGAACAGCACCGTACCTAGCGCCAGAAAGACGCTACTCCAGTAAAACCAGATACTGATGCGACGTTGCATTGCCACCGCCAGACCTAAAATTGCCAGCGTATGAAATGCCTGGTATTCGAGGCCGGTCTGGATCCAGCCCATTTCAACGGCGCCCACGGTTTTACTTAAAACATGCGCACCAAAAGCACCCAGAGCGACAAAAATGAAGCCGCTAATGGCGGCGAAAATCAGCATAAAACGGCTGGTCATGGTCGTACCCTACATAAATTATTGTTCATAACGAAAGCGGAATTTTTCTTGTTCAGCAGCGGCTTTCGCCAGGATCCATTGGCGAAAGGCGGCTATTTTACCCAGTTCTGCCTGGCTGTCATGACATACCAGATAAAAAGCATTTTTACTGACCAATACGTCATTAAACGGGCAAACAAGGCGTCCGGCCTCGATTTCAGATTGCGCCATCACGTTATTTGCCAGCGCCACCCCCTGCCCGTGAATGGCGGCTTGTAGCACCATGGCGCTATGGCTGAAGATAGGCCCTTGCTGAACGTTAATATGAGTCAGCCCCAACTGGCGGGTATATGTCTGCCAGTCTCGCCGGGATGCATCGTGTAATAACGTATGTTTAGCCAGATCTTCCGGCGTCTTCAAGGATTTCTCACCGGTTAATAGTAAAGGCGAACACACTGGCAACAGGTATTCGGCGTAAAGCTTTTCCACCCGCAGCCCCGGCCAGTTGCCTCGGCCATAAAATATCGCCACATCGACATCATCCGCCAGTTTATCTTCCTGTCGGTCGACCGCCTGGATTCGAACGTCGATTCCCGGATAAGCTGAATTAAAGCTGGAAAGTCGCGGTACCAGCCAGTGGATGGCAAAACTGGGGAGTAAGCTAACCGTCAATGCCCCTTTGGCGCTACGGGCCTGGAGTTTACGCGTCGCTTCGGTTAATTGCGAAAATATCTCTTTGATATCGAGAAAATAGCTTTGCCCTTCCTCGGTCAATAGAAGTGAACGATTACGGCGGCGGAACAGTTTTAGCCCCAAAAAATCCTCAAGGGACTTGATTTGATGACTTACTGCGGCCTGGGTCACAAAAAGCTCTTCTGCTGCACGCGTGAAGCTTAAATGGCGGGCTGCGGCATCAAAAACTCGTAAGGCATTTAGCGGTGGTAATCGTTTAGACATGGCTTTTAAACTTTGATGTTAAATGAATTTAACAATTAGATTACACTGTGTAACCTATTAGTTTTTTTAATCTGAGCCATTATAAATTGTCCGTTGAGCTTCTACCAGCAAATACCTATAGTGGCGGCACTTCCTGAGCCGGAACGAAAAGTTTTATCGGAATGCGTGTTCTGGTGAACTTTTGGCTTACGGTTGTGATGTTGTGTTGTTGTGTTTGCAATTGGTCTGCGATTCAGACCATGGTAGCAAAGCTACCTTTTTTCACTTCCTGTACATTTACCCTGTCTGTCCATAGTGATTAATGTAGCACCGCCTAATTGCGGTGCTTTTTTTTACCTTGCGATCGCGAATTACTGATCCAGTTCGACCATCTCTTTCACGTCGGTACGGTTGATCTGCTGTTTGTTGCCATTAGCGTCTTTATAAGAAATCATACCGGTTTCATCATCCGTCATCGGTTTACCATCAGATACAATGGTACGTCCGTCGTTGGTGTGCATCACATAGTTCGAACCGGAACAGGCGCTAAGGGCAAAAGTCAGCATACAGGCAGAGATAATGGCGGCAGTCTTTTTCATCTTCTTCTCCTTAAAGCGATTACTAAATCTTAATAATATTGATTAACAGGCTAAAATTAACGCCTAACACTATTCAGCATATGTTACTGACGCGGCTTCGACAGGATATCCAGACGATTCCGATGGTTAGCACTCACCTTGTTTCAAAGTGAATTTTGCGTCACGATCGGCGAATCAAGCCGAGGAGTCTCATGAACGTTTTTAATCCCGCGCAATTTCGCGCCCAGTTTCCCGCGCTACAGGATGCGGGCGTTTATCTCGATAGTGCAGCGACCGCACTCAAACCCGAAGCTGTAGTTGAAGCAACCCAGCAGTTCTATAGCCTGAGCGCCGGAAACGTCCATCGCAGCCAGTTTGCCGAAGCCCAACGCCTGACCGCACGTTATGAAGCTGCACGGGAAAAAGTAGCGCAATTGCTAAATGCACCGGATGATAAAACTATCGTCTGGACGCGCGGCACCACCGAATCCATCAACATGGTGGCACAATGCTATGCCCGTCCGCGTCTGCAACCGGGCGATGAGATTATTGTCAGCGTGGCAGAGCATCACGCTAACCTCGTTCCCTGGCTAATGGTTGCCCAACAAACCGGAGCCAAAGTGGTGAAACTGCCGCTTAATGCGCAACGGTTGCCGGATGTCGATTTATTGCCGGAGTTAATTACTCCCCGTAGTCAAATTCTGGCGTTGGGCCAGATGTCGAACGTCACTGGCGGTTGCCCGGATCTGGCGCGAGCGATTACCTTTGCTCATTCAGCCGGGATGGTGGTGATGGTTGATGGTGCTCAGGGCGCAGTGCATTTCCCTGCCGATGTTCAGCAACTGGATATCGATTTCTATGCTTTCTCTGGTCACAAACTGTATGGCCCGACGGGTATCGGCGTGCTTTACGGCAAACCAGAACTGCTGGAAGCGATGTCGCCCTGGCTGGGCGGCGGCAAAATGATTCACGAAGTGAGTTTTGACGGCTTCACTACTCAATCCGCGCCGTGGAAACTGGAAGCCGGAACGCCAAATGTCGCTGGTGTCATAGGATTAAGCGCGGCGCTGGAATGGCTGGCCGATTACGATATCTACCAGGCAGAAAGCTGGAGCCGTAGCCTGGCGACGCTTGCAGAAGACGCTCTGGCAAAACGTCCAGGCTTTCGTTCATTCCGCTGTCAGGACTCCAGCCTGCTGGCCTTTGATTTCGCGGGTGTTCATCACAGCGATATGGTGACGCTACTGGCGGAATATGGTATTGCCCTGCGCGCCGGGCAGCACTGTGCTCAACCGCTGTTGGCAGAATTAGGCGTAACCGGCACCCTGCGCGCCTCTTTTGCGCCATATAATACAAAGAGTGATGTGGATGCGCTGGTGAATGCCGTTGACCGCGCGCTGGAATTATTGGTGGATTAATGACGAACCCGCAACTCGCCGGACATCCGTTCGGCACAACCGTTACCGTAGAGACGTTACGCGATACTTTCGCGCCATTGACGCAATGGGAAGACAAATATCGCCAGCTGATTATGTTGGGGAAACAGCTGCCTGCGTTGCCAGACGAATTAAAAGCACAGGCCAAAGAAATTGCCGGATGTGAAAACCGCGTCTGGCTTGGATATAACGTCGCAGAAAACGGCAGGATGCATTTCTTTGGTGATAGCGAAGGGCGCATTGTGCGCGGTCTGCTGGCCGTATTGCTGACTGCCGTTGAGGGCAAAACCGCCGCCGAGTTACAAGCACTGTCGCCGCTGGCATTGTTTGATGAGCTGGGATTGCGTGCGCAACTTAGCGCCTCTCGCAGTCAGGGATTGAATGCGTTAAGCGAGGCAATTCTCGCTGCGGCAAAGCAAGCTTGATGTTACACAGATCCTGGTCGGATAAGACACACCAGACGTCGCATCCGACCTAATGTTTACCCCTGGCGCGCCGCTTTCGCCATCATCTTCTTCAGCGCATGAGAAACCGCAACAAACCCAAAGGTGGCGGTTACCATCGTCGCGGCGCCAAATCCAGATGCGCAATCCATCCGCTTTGGCCCTTCCGCCGTGGCTTTCATTGCACAGACCGTGCCGTCTGACTGCGGATACACCAGTGCTTCGGTAGAGAACACGCAATCCACGCCGAGCTTACCTTTACTGTTTTTCACCACGCCGAAATCGCTTTTCAGGCGCTCGCGCAGCTTCGCCGCCAGCGGATCCTGAATCGTCTTCGCCAGATCGGTAGCCTGAATCTGCGTCGGATCAATCTGCCCACCAGCGCCACCGGTCGTGACCAGCGGGATTTTATTGCGCCGACAATAAGCAATCAGCGCCGCTTTGGGTCGCACGCTATCAATGGCATCAATTACATACGAATAACCTGCACTCATGTATTGCGCTACGTTATCCGGCGTCACGAAGTCATCTACTACTGTTACACGGCACTCAGGGTTAATCTGGCGAATGCGCTCCGCCATCACTTCCGCTTTTGCCAGCCCGACGTTATCGCGCAGGGCATGAATTTGCCGATTGGTATTGGTGACGCACACATCATCCATATCAATAAGCGTGATTGCGCCAATCCCCGTGCGCGCCAGCGCTTCCGCCGCCCAGGAACCGACACCACCGATACCCACCACACAAATATGCGCATCAGCGAACAGTTGCAACGCTTTTTCACCATACAGACGCGCTGTGCCACCAAAACGCTGACGCCATGCATCACTAATTACAACAGACATAGCACCTCAGAATTAAAAAGGGCGAGGTTATCCCTCACCCTAAACGCATAAATGCCTGATGCGCTACGCTTATCAGGCCCACATAACTCCTGCAATATATTGAATTTGCATGATTTGTAGGCCGGATAAGGCGTTCACGCCGCATCCGGCATGAACAACGCGCACTTAGTCAACAATCAGGAGGTGAGGTTATTCCTCACCCTGCCTTATCCGTAAAAACGGCATAAAGAATAACACATCAACCACTAAAGACGTTACCTGCGCCCGGGGCGGTTTTCAGCACCCAGACACGTCCATAGTGGTTGTACCAACCTGCGCGGTGTCCGGCTTCAGGTCCAATCCCCTGGTAGATATCGAAGTGTTGGCCTTTGATTGCACCACCGACATCTAACGCCACCATCAAACGCAGTTCGTACTGACCGTTAAATTTGCCGTTATTATCCAGCAGCGGCACTTCTGCCAGCAAGGTTGTACCTGGCGGGATAATGGAACGATCGGAGGCAACTGAAGCGCGACCAACCAGCGGCACCGCACTTGCCCCTTTCACCGGTGCAAAAGACTGCGGTTTAAAGAAGACGAAAGACGGGTTCTGTTCCAGCAGCTCGCGAACTTCGGCTTCACTGTGTGTTTCACCCCAGTGACGAATCGCCTGCATCGACATATCTTCTTTTTTCACTTCGCCACGATCGATCAACACCTTGCCAATACTGCGATAGGCATGACCATTCTTTCCGGCATAGCTGAAGAAGTTAAGCGGACTGCCATCACCAAAATCGATATACCCACTACCCTGCACATCCATAATGAAGTTATCCATCAGAGAGTTGCTGTAAGCGAGGATGTATTTATCGCTCAATGCTCCCGCGTAGATCTCCGCGCGAGACGGCAAACGCCCACGTTTTGGCGGCATTCGATAAATAGGATACTGGAACTCGCCCTGACGAGTATGGCGCGCCTGAATCACCGGCGTGTAATAGCCCGTAAACTGTACGTTACCGTAATTATCCGTACCTTCCATCTGCCAGGCGTCAATGCCGAACTGGCGCATATTGCGGGTATCACCGCCTGCACGCAGCCACTCCTGCACGGCGTTATAAACGCTACTCTGGTTGCCATACAGACGCGGCGACGCGTTGCGGATATGGTTAATTTGTTCGGCAAAATCACCGGCGTTAATCGGCGCGCCAACAGCATCTGGTTGGTTCACCAGAGAGAAAGGCTGGGTAAATTTCCCGTCTTTATATTGCTGTCCGCGATCGGTTGGTTTGGAGGAGCAGGCGGCCAGTATCGTCACAACCGCGCCCATAAGAAGGTACTTTACCCAACATCCTTTCATTATTCTCTTCTTCAGGTTAAAAAATAAGGCGTTAATGAAGATAACAAACCGTCGCCTTTAATGAAATCCGTAGTATTCCCTGATGCAAATTTTGTACAAAAAATAGACTTCAATGCTTTGTTTTTGTTCAAAATCATGCCAAATCCGTGATCAGAGTAAAAAAAAGGTTGCATGAAAACGCGAGCGGAGTATAGTGCGCATCCACGGACGCGGGGTGGAGCAGCCTG
>NZ_VATT01000005.1:0-162165 GCF_005781225.1 Escherichia sp. E4736
GGACTTCTTGCCCTAACAGGATCCCGGTCATCTCAAAATTGGCGTTAGTGTTAGACATATATTCAAGCCTATCTCTTATCTGGAGATACAGCTACTGTCCGGTGTTTCTGGGGGCTACATCAGTCTGCCAGAGCGTCTCCAGCGAGGCCATATTTAAAGTCATCAAAATGACACCCATACCATGCACCAGGTAATTGAGATACAACCCAAGCGCGGTAGGGAGGTAGGGATTTTTCATAAGATCTACTTAGCAATATTGCTTAAAAAGTTGCTGTTGTTATGTCAGCATCCGTTTATTATTTTTGTCATGACGTCCGTTGTATCCCGTTAAAATATCAACACAGGCGTTCCAGATCGTGCGCATATAATTCAGCTGCGACAGACTGGTAAATCTTCCAGTCAATAAAATTACCTTCAGGGTAGATATGTTGAAATGCGATTAAATTGGGGAAAAAACGCATGGTGTTGTTGCCGATGCGGTTGTTTATTTTTTCTATGATGGCGTGAAGATGCCTTTTTCTTTGCTGGCGCATTGCCAGAAGTTTTTCAACTATCTCGTCAGGAATATCCTTTTTGCCTTTCTCCCATTGTTGCCAGCTTTCACTGTCGCCCGTCAGGGCAATCCAGGTCGCGCATTCATCAATGGTCATAGCAAAAATATGGCGTAGTGCCTGGAGTTCATAAGCGTTCATCGTGTAATGGCTGCATGAAAAAAAGAATAAAATATAAATAACATTATCAGCCTGCTTACGGCTTGAAGAGAGTCACAGTATCTTGTGCAACATTATTGGAAAGAACGAGAGGCGGGGTAATGAAGCAAAAAATGTTAAAAAAAAGCCCATCGTGGGAGATGGGCAAAGACTACACACAGCAATTCGTTGTTTCACTCAGGGGATTTCCATGCTTATAAATCAATATGTTGATTTATAACCGTGTGCTAATAGTAGGCATACGGACTTTTTGCGTCGATCAGATTCGTCTCATTAGTTTAAAAACTGTAAAGGATTTGCGACAGGAACTACCAGCTGAATGGCGGTAAGCAGGAAAATACGGACTGGTGGAATGAAATATCAATTAGCAGTGATTAACAATCAGGCGGCAAAGCCGCCTGATAAGTGATTTACTTATTCGATTTCTCGATTTCGCCCAGCTCTTCGAGAATTTCCTCCGGCTGGTCAGTCGGCGGCGGAACTTCTTCAACCCACGCGGCAAACAGACGCCAGGAAACAGCCAGTAGTACCGGACCAATAAACAGACCGATCATACCGAAAGCAATCAAACCACCAATAACCCCGGAGAGGATCAGAATCAGCGGTAAATCTGCGCCCATGCGAATTAGCATTGGGCGGATGACGTTATCCAGAGTGCCAACCACACCACTCCACACTAACAATACCGTTCCCCAGGTGGTATCGCCGGTCCAGTAGAGCCAGATAATCGCCGGAATCAACACTGGCAGCGGGCCTAGCTGAACAAGGCAGGAGAGGATCATTAATACCGTTAGCAGCGTTGCGTAAGGCACACCAGAAACGGCCAGACCGATACCGCCAAGCACTGCCTGCACTAACGCAGTCACCACAACGCCCAGCGCCACTGCGCGGATAGCTTGTGCCGCCAGCAGTACAGCAGCATCACCGCGAGCACCAGCCAGACGGGTCGCAAAATGGCGGATGCCTTGCGCCACCTGTTCACCGCGCCAGTACAACAGGGCACTGAAGAGCAGCATCAAGGCACAATGCACCATAAAGCGCCCGATATGCGCGGCTTGCCCGACGAACCAGGTGGTAGTGGTGCCAATATAAGGACGGACTTTCGCCATAATTGCCGTGCCGCCCATATCCAGCAAATTGTGCCAGCCTGCGTACAGCTTCGCGCCAATCACCGGAATGGTATTAAGCCACGCTAAATCCGGTAATGTCATATCGCCACTGGAGATGGCCTTAATTAACGGGCCACTGCCGTCGACGATACTGTTAACCAGTAAGGCGATAGGGATGATAAACACCATCACCAGGAGCAACGTCATTACCAGAACGGCGAGAGAGCGGCGGCCAAACATGATCTTTTGCAAACGTAACAATACCGGCCAGGTGGCGATAACCACCGTACCGGCCCATGCGAAGCCGAGAATAAAGGGTTGAACGATCCACAGACATGCCACAATCATGATGGCTAAAAACAGCACCGAAAGCAGAATTTGTGCGACATCCCTGGGCTGACGAACATTTACCATAACTACTTTTCACCTTTTTTGTGCGTCAAATCGTCGACGCGACGTGAACACGCGAAACTCACCTGCATAATGATGAGCAATTTCAGCGGTTTTTAACAGGCCGATTCTGCCCTTAATTCTGATGGGCGTGTTAGAAAAAAATGTGGTACAACAACTCAGGCAACACGCAAACGATTTACTCGTCGTATTTCAAGTTGCATATGCTGCGGCTACGTTCGTTCACCCCAGTCACTTACTTTTGTAAGCTCCTGGAGTTCACTCGCTTGCCGCCTTCCTGCAACTCGAAATCCATAGAGTAAACAAACATCACCTTTCAGTGCGCTATTGCAGCAGCCTGAAAGAACAGTGTATCGACCTACATCACAGACCGCAGGAAAGGGTCAATATAATGATTCCACAGATTTCCCAGGCACCCGGCGTCGTTCAACTGGTGCTTAATTTTTTGCAAGAGCTGGAGCAACAGGGTTTTACCGGCGATACGGCGACAAGTTATGCCGATCGTCTGACAATGTCGACTGACAACAGTATTTATCAACTTCTCCCCGATGCGGTGGTATTTCCGCGTTCAACCGCAGATGTGGCGTTAATTGCTCGTCTGGCCGCGCAGGAACGCTATACATCGCTGATCTTTACCCCCCGCGGCGGCGGCACCGGCACTAACGGTCAGGCGCTCAACCAGGGGATTATTGTTGATATGTCCCGCCATATGAACCGCATCATCGAAATTAACCCTGAAGAGGGCTGGGTGCGCGTTGAGGCCGGGGTGATAAAAGACCAACTCAATCAGTACCTGAAACCGTTCGGCTACTTTTTTGCACCAGAACTTTCGACCAGCAACCGGGCAACGCTCGGCGGGATGATCAATACCGATGCATCAGGTCAGGGATCGCTGGTCTATGGCAAAACGTCAGATCACGTGTTGGGCGTGCGGGCGGTGTTGTTGGGGGGCGATATTCTCGATACGCAACCTTTACCCGTCGAACTTGCTGAAACGCTGGGTAAAACCAATACCACGATTGGGCGGATCTACAACACTGTCTATCAACGTTGCCGTCAGCAACGCCAGTTAATCATCGACAAATTTCCCAAACTTAACCGTTTTCTTACCGGTTACGATCTGCGTCATGTCTTTAACGATGAGATGACCGAGTTCGACCTGACGCGCATTCTGACCGGATCAGAAGGGACGCTGGCCTTTATTACCGAAGCGCGGCTGGATATTACGCGCTTGCCTAAAGTGCGCCGTCTGGTGAACGTCAAATATGACTCTTTTGACTCCGCGCTGCGTAATGCGCCGTTTATGGTTGAGGCGCGTGCGCTTTCGGTAGAGACGGTGGACTCAAAAGTGCTGAATCTGGCGCGGGAAGATATTGTCTGGCATTCCGTCAGCGAACTGATTACCAATGTGCCAGACAAAGAGATGCTCGGGCTGAACATTGTTGAATTTGCCGGAGATGATGAGGCGCTGATTGACGAGCGGGTAAATTCACTCTGTGCGCGGCTAGATGAACTGATTGCCAGCCAGCAGGCAGGGGTGATCGGCTGGCAGGTGTGCAGTGAGCTGGCAGGTGTTGAACGTATTTATGCAATGCGCAAAAAAGCCGTCGGCCTGCTCGGCAATGCCAAAGGTGCAGCCAAACCGATTCCATTTGCCGAAGATACCTGCGTGCCGCCGGAACATCTGGCAGATTATATTGCTGAATTTCGCGCACTGCTCGACAGCCACGGTTTAAGTTATGGCATGTTTGGCCACGTCGACGCTGGTGTTTTGCACGTCCGTCCGGCACTGGATATGTGCGATCCGCAACAAGAGATGTTGATGAAGCAAATCTCTGATGACGTAGTGGCGCTGACTGCAAAATACGGTGGCTTGTTGTGGGGCGAGCACGGTAAAGGTTTTCGTGCCGAATACAGTCCGGCGTTTTTCGGTGAAGAGCTTTTCGCAGAGCTACGCAAGGTTAAAGCGGCGTTTGATCCGCATAACCGACTAAACCCTGGGAAAATCTGCCCGCCAGAAAGTATTGACGCGCCAATGATGAAAGTGGACGCGGTAAAGCGTGGCACGTATGACCGACAAATCCCCATCGCGGTACGCCAGCAGTGGCGCGGCGCTATGGAATGTAATGGCAACGGTTTGTGCTTCAACTTTGATGCCCGCAGCCCGATGTGTCCGTCAATGAAGATTACTCAGAACCGGATTCATTCACCGAAAGGGCGTGCAACGCTGGTGCGTGAATGGTTACGTTTGCTGGCGGATCGCGGCGTTGATCCTCTAAAACTGGAGCAAGAGCTACCAGAGTCTGGCGTCAGCTTGCGCACGTTAATTGCCCGTATGCGCAATAGCTGGCATGCAAATAAAGGCGAATATGACTTCTCGCACGAAGTCAAAGAGGCTATGTCGGGCTGCCTGGCCTGTAAAGCGTGTTCGACTCAGTGTCCGATCAAAATTGACGTACCGGAGTTTCGCTCTCGTTTCTTGCAACTCTATCACACGCGTTATCTACGCCCATTGCGCGATCATCTGGTGGCAACGGTCGAAAGTTACGCACCGCTGATGGCGCGTGCGCCAAAGACTTTTAACTTCTTCATTAACCAGCCGCTGGTGCGAAAACTCTCGGAAAAACACATCGGTATGGTCGATTTGCCGCTGCTTTCAGTGCCGTCGCTGCAACAACAAATGGTGGGGCATCGCTCGGCAAACATGACGCTGGAACAGCTTGAAGCGCTCAGTTCAGAGCAGAAAGCACGCACGGTTCTGGTAGTGCAGGATCCTTTCACCAGTTATTACGATGCGCACGTGGTGGCGGATTTTGTTCGTCTGGTCGAAAAATTAGGTTTCCAGCCGGTGCTGTTGCCATTCTCACCGAATGGTAAAGCGCAGCATATCAAAGGCTTTCTTAATCGGTTTGCGAAGACGGCGAAAAAGACGGCGGATTTCCTTAACCGCATGGCGAAACTGGGGATGCCAATGGTGGGTGTCGATCCGGCTCTGGTGCTCTGTTATCGCGATGAATATAAACTGGTTCTGGGCGAGGCGCGTGGCGAGTTTAACGTCTTACTGGCGAATGAATGGCTGGCAAGCGCGCTTCAGTCACAGCCAGTGACAGCAGTCAGCGGTGAATCATGGTATTTCTTTGGTCACTGTACTGAGGTCACTGCTCTGCCGGGCGCGCCAGCACAATGGGCCGCGATATTTGCCCGTTTTGGCGCGAAACTGGAAAATGTCAGCGTGGGTTGCTGCGGCATGGCAGGAACTTACGGACATGAGGCGAAAAACCATAAACACTCGCTCGGGATCTATGAGTTATCCTGGCATCAGGCAATGCAGCGTCTGCCGCGTAATCGCTGTCTGGCGACCGGGTATTCTTGCCGCAGCCAGGTTAAACGGGTTGAAGGGACGGGGGTACGCCATCCCGTGCAGGCATTACTGGAGATTATTAAATGATATGGAAACGTAAAATCACCCTTGAAGCACTGAATGCCATGGGTGAAGGAAACATGGTGGGGCTGCTGGATATTCGTTTTGAACATATTGGTGATGAAACGCTGGAAGCAACAATGCCGGTAGACTCGCGGACAAAGCAGCCTTTTGGGCTGCTACATGGCGGGGCGTCCGTAGTATTGGCCGAGAGTATCGGCTCCGTTGCCGGTTATTTATGTACCGAAGGCGAGCAAAAAGTGGTTGGCCTGGAAGTCAATGCTAACCATGTTCGCTCAGCACGAGAAGGGCGGGTACGCGGCGTTTGTAAACCGCTGCATCTCGGTTCACGGCATCAGGTCTGGCAGATCGAAATCTTCGATGAGAAAGGGCGTTTGTGTTGTTCATCACGATTGACGACCGCCATTTTGTGACGTTGTCACCAGAAAAGTGTGATGCATATTGCTTTTGGTTATTATCTGCACAGTAAACGGTGGTATACTGTGCAGGTCTTGTCTAAAGCGAGGATGCTATGTCTACTCAACTTAATCCCACCCAGCTGGCCATCGAATTTTTACGCCGTGACCAAAGCAATCTTTCACCCGCTCAATATCTCAAGCGTCTGAAACAACTCGAACTTGAATTTGCTGACCTGCTTACCCTCTCTTCTACGGAGCTGAAAGAAGAAATCTACTTCGCCTGGCGTCTGGGCGTGCATTAATCTCTACTGAACATAGTCTGAACGCCCATCGACCTGGATTAACATCTGTCCAGGTCTGGCGATTGTTTTCTGACCGTCCTCCTGTTGTTACCCGCCTGATTTTGCTCAAAAATAATACAAATCGCAGTTTGTGTTAAAACGGCGATGCAGTCTTATGAGATTATTCTTATCGCCCCTTCAAGAGCTAAGCCACTTTGAGTGCCGGAGATAAGCGCCGGATGGGGTAGAAACCCTTAAGCCTGTGATGCACAGACTTAAGGGTTTTCTTATTTCAGAACTCGCCACTTTTTTACCTATCTCTTAAATAGTCATTTTCGATACAACTTTTTCTTTTCCATCACAGCCTTAACACCCACTCGATAATAATCATTATCTAACAATGAGATACCTAATTCTTAGCATGCCTGTTAACCCTCTCATCAGGGTCTATGCTTATTAAATACAGGCAAAAAGCATGTTTTACGCTAAAGCCCCTGCGTTTGCTGGGTTGAACTGATAATCATTATCACTAACATGCTGTTATCCGCTGAAAGCGATGAAGTGAGGTAAATCGATGGACATGCATTCAGGAACGTTTAATCCACAGGATTTCGCCTGGCAAGGCTTAACGTTAACACCCGCAGCCGCGGCGCATATACGTGAGTTAGTCGCGAAGCAGTCGGGCATGGTTGGCGTGCGTTTAGGCGTCAAACAAACAGGCTGCGCGGGCTTTGGCTATGTGCTCGACAGCGTCAGCGAGCCAGAGAGAGATGATCTGCAGTTTGAACTCGACGGCGCGAAGCTGTTCGTCCCGCTGCAAGCGATGCCGTTTATTGATGGCACGGAAGTCGATTTCGTTCGCGAAGGACTCAATCAGATATTCAAATTTCACAACCCGAAAGCCCAGAATGAATGTGGCTGTGGCGAAAGCTTTGGGGTATAGGCGGTACTATGTCTCGTAATACTGAAGCAACTGACGATGTCAAAACATGGACCGGCGGCCCGCTGAATTATAAAGAAGGATTCTTCACCCAGTTAGACACCGATGAGCTGGCAAAGGGGATAAACGAAGAGGTGGTGCGCGCAATTTCGGCGAAGCGTAATGAGCCGGAGTGGATGCTGGAGTTTCGTCTTAACGCCTATCGCGCATGGCTGGAGATGGAAGAACCACACTGGCTGAAAGCGCACTACGACAAGCTGAATTATCAGGATTACAGCTATTATTCGGCACCGTCGTGCGGTAATTGTGACGATACCTGTGCGTCTGAACCCGGCGCGGTGCAGCAAACTGGCGCGAACGCCTTTTTAAGTAAAGAGGTGGAGGCGGCGTTTGAGCAGTTGGGCGTTCCCGTGCGGGAAGGCAAAGAGGTGGCGGTGGATGCCATTTTCGACTCTGTTTCGGTTGCCACCACTTATCGCGAAAAGCTGGCGGAGCAGGGAATTATCTTCTGTTCCTTTGGCGAGGCGATTCACGATCACCCGGAACTGGTGCGTAAATATCTCGGCACCGTGGTGCCGGGGAATGACAACTTCTTTGCCGCGCTTAATGCGGCAGTGGCCTCTGACGGTACGTTTATTTATGTGCCTAAAGGCGTGCGCTGCCCGATGGAACTCTCCACCTATTTCCGCATTAACGCGGAAAAAACCGGGCAGTTTGAGCGCACCATTCTGGTGGCCGATGAAGACAGCTACGTCAGCTACATTGAAGGCTGTTCCGCTCCGGTGCGTGACAGCTATCAGCTACACGCTGCGGTGGTGGAAGTCATCATCCATAAGAACGCCGAGGTGAAATATTCCACGGTACAAAACTGGTTCCCTGGCGATAACAACACCGGCGGTATTCTCAATTTCGTCACCAAGCGTGCTTTGTGCGAAGGCGAAAACAGCAAAATGTCATGGACGCAATCAGAAACCGGTTCAGCCATTACGTGGAAATATCCCAGCTGCATTCTGCGCGGCGATAACTCCATTGGTGAGTTTTACTCAGTGGCACTGACCAGCGGTCATCAGCAAGCGGATACCGGCACGAAGATGATCCACATCGGTAAAAACACCAAATCAACCATTATCTCGAAAGGGATCTCTGCCGGACATAGTCAGAACAGTTATCGCGGCTTAGTGAAAATTATGCCGACGGCAACCAATGCGCGCAATTTCACTCAGTGCGACTCAATGCTGATTGGCGCTAATTGTGGGGCGCATACCTTCCCGTATGTCGAATGTCGCAATAACAGCGCACAACTGGAGCACGAGGCAACGACATCACGTATTGGTGAAGATCAACTGTTTTACTGCCTGCAACGCGGGATCAGCGAAGAAGACGCCATCTCGATGATTGTTAACGGTTTCTGCAAAGACGTGTTCTCAGAACTGCCGCTGGAATTTGCCGTTGAAGCACAAAAACTCCTCGCCATCAGCCTTGAACACAGCGTCGGATAAGGAATAAACATGTTAAGTATTAAAGATTTACACGTCAGCGTGGAAGATAAAACTATCCTGCGTGGATTAAGCCTCGACGTTCGTCCCGGCGAAGTTCACGCCATTATGGGGCCAAACGGTTCTGGCAAAAGTACCTTATCGGCAACGCTTGCCGGGCGCGAAGATTATGAAGTGACGGGCGGCACGGTTGAGTTTAAAGGCAAAGATTTACTTGCGCTGTCGCCGGAAGATCGTGCAGGCGAAGGCATTTTTATGGCCTTCCAGTATCCGGTGGAAATTCCCGGCGTCAGTAACCAGTTTTTCCTGCAAACGGCACTTAATGCGGTGCGCAGCTATCGCGGCCAGGAAACGCTCGACCGCTTTGATTTTCAGGATTTGATGGAAGAAAAAATTGCTCTTCTGAAGATGCCGGAAGATTTACTAACCCGTTCGGTAAACGTTGGTTTTTCTGGTGGTGAGAAAAAGCGCAACGATATTTTGCAAATGGCGGTGCTGGAACCGGAGTTATGCATTCTTGATGAGTCAGACTCCGGGCTGGATATTGACGCATTAAAAGTGGTCGCCGATGGCGTGAACTCGCTGCGTGACGGCAAGCGTTCATTCATCATTGTTACGCACTACCAACGCATTCTTGACTACATCAAGCCTGATTACGTCCATGTTCTGTATCAGGGGCGAATTGTGAAATCCGGTGATTTCACGTTGGTCAAACAACTGGAGGAGCAGGGTTATGGCTGGCTTACCGAACAGCAGTAACGCGCTGCAACAGTGGCATCACTTGTTTGAAGCTGAAGGGGCGAAACGTTCTCCAGAAGCACAGCAGCATTTACAACAATTGCTGCGTACCGGCCTGCCGACACGTAAACATGAGCACTGGAAATATACGCCGCTGGAAGGGCTGACCAATAGCCAGTTCGTCAGCATTGCGGGTGAGATATCCTCGCAACAACGCGATGCCTTAGCGTTAACGTTAGACGCCGTGCGGCTGGTGTTTGTCGATGGACGTTACATGCCAGCGCTTAGCGATGCAACTGAAGGCAGCGGGTATGATGTAAGCGTTAACGACAACCGTCAGGGATTGCCCGATGCCATTCAGGCAGAAGTCTTTTTGCATTTGACGGAAAGTCTGGCGCAAAGCGTTACGCATATTGCCGTGAAGCGCGGTCAACGGCCTGCAAAGCCATTGCTGTTAATGCATATTACCCAGGGCGTGGCAGGTGAAGAGGTGAACACCGTCCATTACCGGCATCATCTGGATCTGGCGGAAGGTGCCGAAGCAACGGTGATTGAACATTTTGTCAGTCTTAATGATGCTCGTCATTTCACCGGCGCGCGGTTCACCATCAACGTCGCAGCGAACGCCCACTTGCAGCATATCAAGCTGGCGTTTGAAAACCCGGTCAGTCACCACTTTGCCCATAACGATTTGTTGCTGGCTGACGATGCCACCGCATTTAGCCACAGTTTCCTGCTGGGTGGCGCTGTGTTACGGCACAACACCAGTACGCAACTCAATGGCGAAAACAGCACGCTGCGCATCAATAGCCTGGCGATGCCGGTGAAAAACGAAGTGTGTGATACCCGCACCTGGCTGGAACACAATAAAGGTTTTTGTAATAGCCGCCAGTTGCACAAAACTATCGTCAGCGACAAAGGTCGCGCGGTGTTTAACGGTTTGATCAACGTCGCGCAGCATGCCATCAAGACTGACGGCCAGATGACCAACAATAATCTGCTGATGGGTAAACTGGCGGAAGTGGATACCAAACCACAGCTGGAAATCTATGCTGATGATGTGAAATGCAGCCACGGTGCGACGGTGGGGCGTATTGATAACGAACAGATGTTCTATCTGCGTTCGCGCGGGATCAATCAACAGGATGCCCAGCAGATGATCATTTACGCCTTTGCCGCCGAACTGACGGAAGCACTGCGTGATGAAGGGCTTAAACAGCAGGTGCTGGCCCGAATCGGTCAACGACTGCCGGGAGGTGCAAGATGACTTTTTCCGTCGACAAAGTGCGGGCCGACTTTCCGGTGCTTTCTCGTGAGGTAAACGGTTTGCCACTGGCTTATCTCGACAGCGCCGCCAGTGCGCAGAAACCGAGCCAGGTGATTGACGCCGAGGCCGAGTTTTATCGTCACGGCTACGCCGCGGTGCATCGCGGTATTCATACGTTAAGCGCCCAGGCGACCGAGAAAATGGAGAACGTGCGCAAGCGGGCGTCGCTGTTTATTAATGCCCGTTCGGCGGAAGAGCTGGTGTTCGTCCGCGGCACGACGGAAGGGATCAATCTGGTCGCCAATAGCTGGGGCAACAGCAATGTGAGATCAGGCGACAATATCATCATTAGTCAAATGGAACATCATGCCAATATTGTTCCCTGGCAAATGCTTTGCGCGCGTGTTGGCGCAGAGTTGCGTGTGATCCCGCTTAACCCGGACGGCACACTGCAACTGGATACACTGCCCAATCTGTTCGACGAGAAAACTCGCCTGCTGACAATTACCCATGTCTCCAACGTGCTGGGGACGGAAAATCCGCTGGCGGAGATGATCACGCTTGCGCACCAGCATGGCGCAAAAGTGCTGGTGGATGGCGCTCAGGCAGTGATGCATCATCCGGTGGATGTTCAGGCACTGGATTGCGATTTCTACGTTTTCTCCGGGCATAAACTGTATGGTCCCACCGGCATTGGCGTGCTTTATGTCAAAGAAGCCTTGTTGCAGGAGATGCCGCCGTGGGAAGGCGGCGGTTCAATGATCGCCACCGTCAGCCTGAGTGAAGGCACTACCTGGACTAAAGCGCCGTGGCGGTTTGAAGCCGGTACGCCCAATACGGGCGGTATTATTGGCCTTGGCGCGGCGCTGGAGTATGTTTCGGCGCTGGGGCTTAACAACATTGCCGAGTATGAACAAAATCTGATGCATTACGCATTGTCGCAGTTGGCAGCGGTGCCGGATCTTACGCTCTATGGTCCGCCGGACAGACTTGGCGTTATTGCCTTTAATCTCGGTAAACACCACGCCTATGACGTCGGCAGTTTTCTTGATAACTACGGTATTGCTGTGCGTACCGGACATCACTGCGCAATGCCATTAATGGCCTATTACAACGTCCCCGCGATGTGTCGGGCGTCGCTGGCAATGTACAACACCCATGAAGAAGTGGATCGTCTGGTAACTGGATTGCAACGTATTCATCGTCTACTGGGGTAAAAGGGAGGCTCTATGGCTGTATTGCCGGATAAAGAAAAATTGCTGCGTAACTTTTTACGCTGTACCAACTGGGAAGAGAAATATCTCTACATTATTGAACTGGGACAGCGTCTGCCGGAATTAGGCGATGAAGAAAGAAGTCCGCAAAATAGCATTCAGGGCTGTCAGAGTCAGGTGTGGATTGTGATGCGTCAGAATGCGCAGGGAATTATTGAATTGCAGGGCGACAGCGATGCGGCCATTGTGAAAGGGCTTATTGCGGTCGTTTTTATTCTCTACGATCAAATGACGCCGCAGGATATTGTCAATTTCGATGTGCGTCCGTGGTTTGAAAAAATGGCGCTCACCCAACATCTCACCCCATCTCGTTCACAAGGTCTGGAAGCGATGATTCGCGCAATTCGCGCCAAAGCCGCTGCACTTAGCTAAACTAAAGGAACAGCTTTCATCCGGTAGGCTCACTTTGCCGGGTGGTCGATGTTTACACTGGCCTGCACAGGAGTGTTTCGGTTTCAGGTAAACATAAGCGCCATCCGTCGTTTCAGCGTGAGCCACCGGCAAATACAGGAGGTTTACAATGAAACGCGCGTCTTTACTAACACTGACTCTTATCGGCGCTTTCAGCGCCATTCAGGCAGCCTGGGCGGTAGATTACCCGCTCCCACCAACCGGAAGCCGACTGGTTGGGCAAAATCAAACCTATACGGTGCAAGAGGGGGATAAAAACCTTCAGGCTATTGCCCGTCGTTTTGATACTGCGGCAATGTTGATCCTTGAAGCCAATAACACAATTGCTCCGGTGCCAAAACCAGGCACGACAATAACCATTCCTTCGCAACTGTTATTACCTGATGCACCGCGCCAGGGGATAATTGTGAACCTTGCGGAACTGCGTCTTTATTATTATCCGCCGGGAGAAAATATCGTGCAGGTCTACCCGATAGGTATTGGCTTGCAGGGGCTGGAAACGCCAGTGATGGAAACACGGGTAGGGCAGAAAATCCCCAATCCTACCTGGACGCCCACGGCAGGTATTCGTCAGCGTTCACTGGAGCGAGGCATCAAATTACCGCCAGTTGTTCCAGCCGGGCCGAATAACCCTCTGGGACGCTACGCACTGCGCCTGGCGCACGGCAACGGCGAATACCTCATTCATGGCACCAGTGCGCCGGACAGCGTCGGTTTGCGCGTCAGTTCAGGCTGTATGCGTATGAACGCGCCGGACATTAAAGCACTGTTCTCCAGTGTGAGAACGGGAACGCCGGTAAGAGTGATCAACGAACCGGTAAAATACTCTGTAGAACCGAACGGGATGCGTTATGTTGAAGTGCATCGACCGCTATCGGCAGAAGAACAGCAGAACGTTCAGACAATGCCGTACGCACTGCCTGCAGGCTTCACGCAATTTAAAGACAATAAGGCTGTAGATCAGAAGTTAGTCGATAAAGCATTGTATCGTCGGGCAGGGTATCCGGTTGCGGTAGGCAGTGGAGCAACTCCAGTAGCCAGCAATGCGTCTGCAGTAGAGTCAGCGCAGAATGGTGAACCAGAGCAAGGAAATATGTTACGCGCGACGCAATAGGCGTAATGAGCAGGCAAAAAAAATGGCGCACAATGTGCGCCATTTTTCACTTCACAGGTACTATTACTTGCGGTATTTAGTAGCCATGTTGTCCAGACGCTGGTTAGCACGAGCTGCGTCATCTTTAGCAGCCTGAACGTCGGAACGCATTGCGTTCACGTCGTTGCTCAGCTGGTCAACTTTAGCGTTCAGAGTCTGAACGTCAGAAGACAGCTGATCGATTTTAGCGTTGCTGGAGCAACCTGCCAGCAGAGTAGAACCCAGGATTACCGCGCCCAGTACCAGTTTAGTAGCTTTCATTATTAATACCCTCTAGATTGAGTTAATCTCCATGTAGCGTTACAAGTATTACACAAAGTTTTTTATGTTGAGAATATTTTTTTGATGGGAAGGCACTTATTTTTGATCGTTCGCTCAAAGAAACATCGAACGCTTGGTTTTAGATAAAAAAAATGAGAGAAAACAGGATGGTTCCATCGGATTCATCTTAGACAAAGTGAGATTATATAGTGAAATCCGATTTGATTTTTTATTGCTTCTGGTTATCGATTAAATAAAAAAAGCGCCCATCAGGGCGCTTCGATATACAAATTAATTCACAAAAGCAATATTACAGGACGTGAACAGATGCGGTGTTAGTCGTGCCGCTCGGTACCAGCGCGCCAGAAACCATGACTACGACGTCGCCTTTGTGCGCCAGACCGCTCTGCAGCGCCAGTTCTTTACCCAGACGATAGAAATCATCAGTAGAGGTAATTTCTTTAACCAGTTGCGGTACAACGCCTTTGCTCAGTACCAGCTGATGAGCCGTTTTTTCGTTGGTGGTCAGCGCCAGAATGGTTGCATCCGGGAAGTATTTACGTACTGCACGAGCAGATTTACCGCCCTGGGTCGCTACGACGATCAGCGGAGCATCCAGTTTTTCAGCAGTTTCAACTGCGCCACGGCAAACCGCTTCGGTGATACGCAGTTTACGGTTGTCGTTGTTGAACTCGAGACGGCTGTTCATCACGCGGTCGGTACGTTCACAGATGGTCGCCATGATAGAAACAGCTTCCAGCGGATATTTACCTTTTGCGGATTCACCAGACAGCATTACTGCGTCGGTGCCGTCGAGGATGGCGTTGGCTACGTCACCAGCTTCTGCGCGAGTCGGACGTGGGTTTTTGATCATAGAATCCAGCATCTGGGTCGCAGTGATAACGACTTTACGTGCACGGATACATTTTTCGATCATCATCTTCTGGGCGAAGATAACTTCTTCAACCGGAATTTCTACACCCAGGTCGCCACGTGCAACCATGATGCCATCAGATGCTTCGAGGATTTCGTCGAAGTTATTGAGGCCTTCCTGGTTTTCGATTTTGGAGATGATTTGGATGTTTTCGCCGCCGTGCGCTTTCAGGTGCTCACGGATTTCGACAACGTCAGAACGTTTACGGATAAAGGAAGCAGCAACAAAGTCTACACCTTGTTCGCAACCGAAGATCAGGTCCTGTTTGTCTTTTTCTGCCAGCGCCGGCAGGGCGATGGAAACGCCTGGCAGGTTCACACCTTTGTTCTCGCCCAGGTCACCGTTGTTCAGTACTTTACAGATAACTTTGTTACCTTCGATAGCGGTAACTTCCATACCGATCAGACCATCGTCAACCAGTACGGTGTTGCCGACGGACAGGTCGGTGGTGAAACCTTCATAAGTTACCGCAACCATTTCGCTGTTGCCGATAACAGATTTGTCAGTGGTGAAAGTAAAGGTCTGGCCTGCTTTCAGAGAAACGTCGTTACCGCCTTCCAGTTTCATGGTGCGGATTTCCGGACCTTTGGTATCGAGCAGGATAGCGGCAGTTTTACCGGTTTTGCTCATCACGTTGCGCAGGTTCTGAATGCGCTGACCGTGTTCTGCATAGTCACCATGAGAGAAGTTCAGACGCATGACGTTCATGCCCGCGTCCAGCATTTTAGCTAACATCTCTTCAGATTCGGTTTTTGGGCCGATGGTGCAAACAATTTTGGTCTTTTTCATGACAGTCTTAGTCTTTAAGTTGAGAAGGATAGGAGAAACTTGCTTTCTGGGCGCACTGCCGGAAAGCGAATCCGGTATTACGAAAGTGATGGTGCCTCGCTCTAAGGATAGGTGACATCGAAAAAGCGTGCAGAGGAATGTGTGCTTGTGTCTCAGCCCAACGTGAGTGCCTGTTTTTGAGTCGTTGAGTTCTACAGTCCAAAGTGCTGAAACCATTCAAGAGTCAATTGGCGCGGATTATACGCTGAATTTAATCAAAAAGGAAAACAAAAACACCGTTTCAAAAACATTCATGCATATACACAATAAACTGTTATCAAAGATTTAACGTCCTCGATAGCAGATTACGCAAAATCATCGCTGTTTGCGCAACGGGAAGGCGATGGCTGGAAGGCGGAGGATGACTGGAGTAAAGACAGAGTGCATACCTTCGTTACACAACAGATGCAATTATAATAATTTATCGAGTTATTTGTTTGATTTTGTTTGTTTTTTGTTTAAGTAATGAGATTGATATATGCTGATAACTGGCATGATAAATGGGTGTTAATAATGGGCAACCGGACAAAAGATGATGAGCTGTACCGCGAAATGTGCAGAGTGGTAGGTAAAGTGGTGTTGGAGATGCGTGACCTGGGCCAGGAGCCAAAACATATCGTCATCGCTGGTGTGCTGCGTACAGCATTAGCAAATAAACGTATCCAACGCAGCGAATTAGAAAAGCAGGCGATGGAAACAGTCATTAATGCACTGGTGAAATAATTGTTCGGGGATAGCGCGTAACGCCTTATCCCCTCTGTTTTATTATATTGTCACATGTAAGTTTATTTTTATAAATTGATGTAAGCCAACTATATTAATTGCGATATGTATTTAATTTTATAGCGAATTAACTATTTCTATATTCTGGAATGTATATCACAAATTATTGTAGAGTAAATGAAATTCATTTCAAATGATAACAAATATCACTCCGCTTTTAATCTTCTGCTTTCCATTTTTAATTGATAACGATCAATGTTAAGGGCTAAGAATAATCACATTATTTTTTCTCCTAACCATAAAGGATTAGTTTGCTTGCGTTAAATCATGTCTCATACGCTATCGGGTTAGGACAAAAATATCTGGTGTTGGAGGCATAGTCAGCAGCGTATTAGTTGAATGCTTAATAGAAGGCTACTGAATTGTCAGCACTGTGTTTGCGAAGAGGATGCGAAATAAATGAACCCGGTTGAACGTCCACTATTAGATATTGGCTTAACGCGATTAGAGTTCTTGCGTATATCAGGAAAAGGTCTTGCTGGTTTAACAATAGCCCCTGCGTTATTGTCACTTTTGGGCTGTAAACAGGAAGATGTCGATAGCGGCACGGTGGGGCTGATAAACACACCCAAAGGAGTGTTAGTTACCCAGCGTGCGCGTTGCACCGGCTGCCACCGCTGTGAAATCTCCTGTACCAACTATAACGATGGCGCCGTTGGTACTTTTTTTTCCCGCATCAAAATCCATCGTAATTATTTCTTTGGCGACAAGGGCGTAGGTTCCGGTGGCGGCTTATACGGCGATCTGAATTATACCGCCGACACCTGCCGCCAGTGTAAAGATCCTCAATGCCTGAAGGTCTGCCCGATTGGCGCGATTACCTGGCAGCAGGAAGAGGGATGTATAACCGTCGATCATAAACGTTGCATTGGTTGTAGCGCCTGTACCACTGCGTGTCCGTGGATGATGGCCACCGTAAATACTGAAACTAAAAAATCCTCGAAATGTGTGTTGTGCGGTGAATGCGCAAACGCCTGCCCGACAGGGGCGTTAAAAATTATCGAGTGGAAAGATATTACTGTGTGAATCTTGCAAAGGAAAAAATCATGGCTAACGGTTGGACTGGTAATATATTAAGAGTCAATCTTACGACAGGAAATATTACCCTCGAAGATTCCAGTAAGTTTAAAGATTTTGTCGGTGGTATGGGCTTTGGCTACAAAATTATGTATGACGAAGTACCTCCAGGCACCAAACCTTTCGATGAAGCAAATAAATTAGTTTTTGCTACGGGGCCGTTGACAGGGTCTGGTGCACCCTGTAGTTCTCGCGTAAATATCACATCACTTTCCACATTTACCAAAGGAAATTTAGTCGTCGACGCTCATATGGGCGGTTTTTTTGCTGCACAAATGAAATTCGCCGGATACGACGTCATTATTATCGAGGGTAAAGCGAAATCACCGGTCTGGCTAAATATAAAAGATGACAAAGTTAGCCTGGAGAAAGCCGATTTCTTGTGGGGAAAAGGGACGCGTGCAACCACGGAAGAAATTTGCCGTTTAACCAGCCCTGAAACCTGTGTAGCGGCTATTGGTCAGGCGGGTGAAAATCTTGTGCCTCTCTCTGGCATGCTGAATAGTCGTAACCACAGTGGCGGCGCGGGAACTGGCGCAATAATGGGCTCCAAAAACCTGAAAGCGATTGCGGTTGAAGGGACAAAAGGAGTCAACATTGCCGATCGCCAGGAGATGAAACGGCTCAATGACTATATGATGACCGAACTTATTGGCGCTAATAACAATCATGTCGTGCCAAGTACGCCGCAATCGTGGGCAGAGTACTCTGATCCCAAGTCGCGCTGGACAGCTCGTAAAGGGCTGTTTTGGGGCGCAGCGGAAGGCGGCCCGATTGAAACAGGAGAAATCCCTCCTGGCAATCAAAACACGGTCGGTTTCCGCACCTATAAATCTGTCTTTGATTTAGGTCCGGCAGCAGAGAAATACACCGTCAAAATGAGTGGCTGCCACTCATGTCCAATTCGTTGTATGACCCAGATGAACATTCCTCGGGTTAAAGAGTTTGGTGTACCCAGTACAGGTGGCAACACCTGTGTCGCTAACTTTGTCCACACCACCATCTTCCCGAACGGGCCGAAAGATTTTGAAGATAAAGATGATGGCCGGGTGATTGGTAATCTGGTCGGTCTGAATCTGTTCGATGACTACGGGCTGTGGTGTAACTACGGGCAGTTGCATCGCGACTTTACCTATTGTTACAGCAAAGGCGTGTTTAAGCGCGTTCTGCCTGCTGAAGAGTATGCGGAAATTCGTTGGGATCAACTGGAAGCTGGCGACGTTAATTTCATTAAAGATTTTTACTATCGTCTGGCGCACCGTGTGGGTGAGTTGAGTCACCTGGCTGATGGCTCGTATGCCATTGCTGAACGCTGGAATTTGGGTGAAGAGTACTGGGGCTACGCAAAAAATAAACTCTGGTCGCCGTTTGGTTATCCGGTTCACCATGCCAATGAAGCATCGGCACAGGTCGGCTCTATCGTTAACTGCATGTTCAACCGTGACTGTATGACGCATACGCACATCAACTTTATCGGCTCCGGTTTGCCGTTGAAACTGCAGCGTGAAGTGGCAAAAGAGCTTTTTGGCTCTGAAGATGCTTACGATGAAACCAAAAACTACACGCCGATCAATGACGCAAAAATTAAATATGCCAAATGGTCGCTGTTGCGGGTTTGTTTGCATAACGCCGTCACCCTGTGCAACTGGGTCTGGCCAATGACCGTTTCGCCACTGAAAAGCCGCAATTATCGTGGCGACCTTGCGCTAGAAGCCAAATTCTTTAAAGCAATCACTGGCGAAGATATGACGCAGGAAAAATTAGATTTAGCTGCTGAGCGTATCTTTACGTTACATCGTGCCTACACGGTAAAACTGATGCAAACCAAAGATATGCGCAATGAGCATGACCTGATCTGTTCCTGGGTATTTGATAAAGATCCGCAGATTCCGGTCTTCAGTGAAGGTACTGACAAAATGGACCGCGATGATATGCACCAGTCACTCACGCTGTTCTACAAGGAAATGGGCTGGGACCCACTGCTTGGTTGTCCAACGCGAGAAACGCTTCATCGACTCGGGCTGGAAGATATTGCCGCCGATCTGGCGACACACAACCGGCTACCAGCATAAGGAACCGGCGTAATGAGCCAGCAGGAGGAAATGACACAACTGGAAGCGCCTGATATTGACGTGACTAAGCGTCACTGGTTGCACAGTATGCGTCAGCCCGATGACACGGCGAACGATGCGGTTACAGGGCCTGAACCGGCTGAAATTCTGGCGGAGTTTATCCGCCAGCATTCGACGGCGGGTCAACTGGTTGCACGCGCCGTGTTCCTGTCGCCGCCATATACGGTTGCTGAAGAGGATCTTTCTGCATTGCTGGAAAGCATACGGCAGAGTTCAGACTTCGCAGATATCGCCTGTATGACGGGCAGTAAAGATGATTATTACTACTCAACGCAAACCATGAGCGAAAACTATGCCGCTATGTCTTTGCAGGTTGTTGAGCAGGACATCTGTCGGGCCATTGCACATGCCGTTCGCTTCGAATGCCAGACGTATCCCCGGCCTTATAAGGTCGCCATGCTGACGCAAGCGCCATATTACTACCAGGAAGCGCAGATTGAAGCCGCGCTCGCCGCGATGGATATCGCTCCTGAGTATGCCGATATACGCCAGGTGACGTCATCGACGGCTGTGTTGTACCTGTTTAGCGAGCGTTTTATGAGCTATGGCAAAGCTTATGGCTTATGTGAATGGTTCGAGGTTGAGCAGTTTCAGAATCCCTGAAGTTTCAGGGAGATATCATGGATAGGGTGGACAGTCGCAGCCACAGCATTAGAGGATAATAAGATGTCCTTCACTCGACGCAAATTTGTTCTGGGGATGGGAACGGTACTCTTTTTTACCGGTTCAGCACCTTCTTTGTTAGCGAACACCAGACAAGGAAAGGAAGTTCGATATGCCATGATTCACGATGAATCGCGGTGCAATGGCTGTAATATTTGCGCCAGAGCATGCCGTAAAACTAACCATGTACCGGCACAGGGAAGTCGTTTGTCTATCGCGCATATCCCGGTCACCGATAACAATAACGAAACGCTGTATCACTTTTTTCGCCAGTCATGCCAGCACTGTGAAGATGCTCCTTGCATCGACGTTTGCCCCACAGGGGCATCGTGGCATGATGAACAGGGGATCGTGCGGGTAGAAAAATCACAATGCATTGGCTGTAGCTACTGCATCGGCGCATGCCCGTATCAGGTTCGTTACCTTAATCCACTTACCAAAGTGGCGGATAAATGTGATTTCTGTGCTGAGTCACGGCTGGCAAAAGGTTTTCCGCCCATCTGCGTTAGCGCCTGTCCGGAACATGCGTTGATCTTTGGTCGCGAAGATAGCCCAGAAATTCAGGCGTGGTTACAGGAAAATAAATACTATCAATATCAGCTGCCTGGTGCCGGGAAACCGCATCTGTATCGCCGGTTCGGTCAACATTTGATTAAAAAGGAAAATGTATGAACCCGTCGCAAAATGCTGAACAATTTCATAACCAGTTGGCAAACTATGTACCGCAGTTTTCTCCCGAATTTTGGCCTGTGTGGTTGGTCATTGCCGGGCTGCTGCTGGTCGGGATGTGGTTAGTGTTGGGGCTTCACGCCTTACTTCGCGCTCGTGGTAAAAAGAAATCCTCCACTGGTCATGGCGAGAAGGTTTATCTCTACAGCAAGGCGGTGAGATTATGGCACTGGTCGAATGCGTTACTCTTTGTCTTGTTGCTGGCAAGTGGGCTAATCAATCACTTTGCGCTGGTGGGCGTTGCTGCAGTCAAAAGTCTGGTTGCCGTACATGAAGTTTGTGGATTCCTGCTACTGGCATGCTGGCTTGGCTTTGTTCTCATTAATGCCGTTGGGGGTAATGGTCATCACTACATTATCCGTCGTCAGGGCTGGCTGGGGCGAGCGGCTAAACAAACGCGGTTTTATCTGCTTGGAATTATGCAAGGGGAAGATCATCCATTTCCTGCAACAACACAGTCTAAATTCAATCCATTGCAGCAGGCCGCCTATGTTGGTGTGATGTATGGATTGCTGCCGCTGTTATTGTTGACGGGGCTGCTATGCCTTTACCCGCAAACCGTGGGGGACGTGTTCCCTGGCGTAAGATACTGGTTATTGCAGGCGCATTTTGCTCTGGCAGTTATAAGCCTCTTTTTTATCTTCGGCCATCTCTATCTTTGCACCACGGGGCGTACTCCGCACGAAACTTTTAAATGTATGGTCGATGGCTATCACCGGCATTAACGAATGATCATTACACGAGCTGATCTGCGAGAGTGGCGTGTAGGCGCGGTTATGTACCGCTGGTTTCTGCGCCGTTTTCCGCAAGGTGGAATTTATGCCGATATACACCACGCCCTGATTGGCGAAGGATTTACTGACTGGGCGGAAAGTCTGGTTGAGTACGCCTGGAAAAAATGGCTGGCAGACGAAAATTTCGCCCGTCAGGAAGTTTCCTCAATGCAAAAACTGGCCAAAGGTCCCGTAGAGATACCCTTTTGCAGTCAGTTCGCCCGGGCCGACGATCACGCACGCGTCGGCTGTTGTAAGGATAACGCCAGAATCGCCACCGTGGGGTATGCTGCGCAAATTGCCAGCGTGGGTTATAACGTGCGGATTGGCAGTGTCGGCTTTAACAGCCATATCGGTAGCTCAGGTGAACGTGCTCGTGTTGCTGTAACCGGTAATTCCTCGCGGATAAGCAGCGCCGGAGACAGCAGTCGTATTGCGAATACCGGAATGCGAGTACGCGTTTGTACATTGGGTGAACGGTGTCATGTCGCCAGTAATGGCGATCTGGTGCAAATCGCCAGCTTTGGCGCAAACGCCAGGATTGCCAACAGCGGCGATAACGTTCATATCATCGCCAGCGGTGAAAATTCAACGGTAGTGAGTACGGGCGTGGTGGATTCAATTATTCTCGGGCCAGGAGGCAGCGCCGCGCTGGCGTATCATGACGGCGAAAGAGTGCGCTTTGCCGTAGCCGTTGAAGGTGAAAGTAATATTCGCGCTGGAGTTCGCTATCGTCTGAATGAGCAGCATCAATTTGTGGAATGCTGACTCTTTTACCTTAATCAAACGACAGACGTCGGCGTGCGCGGGATGCTGGCTTAACGACGGCCTGCGCCATAGCCTCGCCAATTTCAGCACAAGCCGTAAGCCCCTGAACGAAAGGCCGATCGTGCATTAGCCAGGGCAACGCGCCGAACGCCACGCGACCACGAACTTCTTCCGGTTGCTGTAGCGTATAATCTTCACCGATATCAGGGATTTCATCGCCTGTTTTCTGTAGCTGTGCACGTAGTCCAGGGAAAGGAATGTCTTTCACTTTGAGCGGGCGCTGCCCACGAGCATCAATAAAAACGTCAAACGAGTAGCTGTTGTCCGCTGTTTTCAGCATTGTGTGCGTTTTGTCGATTTCCATATCGTATTCCTCACCGAGAGCGAGAATATGGATAATTCCCGCCTCGCGCAAAGCCAGTAAGCGCTTTATAGATTCAGAAGGAATAGCTGCATAATTGTCGATAAATACTCTGGCAAGGCCTTTACTGAACCGTTTATGGTCGTGCTCATTCAGATGCGGAACAATTTCCTGTACGGCTTCATGCAGGCGAAGAATGACATAACGCCAGGGAACGGTATGTTTTTCACGTTTATTTCGCTCGACTTCTGCTAAGTTTTTTTCTGCCCAGGCAAATGGGTCATGCTGTTTACGGTCAGCAAACCAGGCCAGCGCGAAGGTATCGACATTCAGGTCCTCTATCGCAATATGTTGGCTCCAGTCAGGATCAGCCGTAGTAATCTCTTTCACTATAAGTTTAAATACCCGGTCCAGAAGACCCTGTGTACCTTTTTCAATTTCCGCGTTCAGGGAATGTTCAGTGACAATGCGTAGAGGTTCGTAGGGAATAGGACAATAGAAATCGGCTTCTGGCAAAATGCCTGTGCGTGACATCAATGTAATACTGAGTTTTTCACTGTCGCTATCGCGCTGAAACAGAATGTGTTGATTATCCTTTTCGATAAAGGAACCATGCTGGATAGCAACCGCCATTGCGGCATCCAGCCCGCTCAAGGATGTTCCCATAATGCCCACGCGACAGGCTTCAATTTTCGCTTCCATTAACCCTGACCACGGGCTGGGGAAATATGTTCGGCTTGCTTGTTCTTCGTCAGGCCAGACGTGACCGGTGGCTATTACGGCTAAATCAAACGTCTCAACTGGCAAATCCCGAACTGTGAAGATAAGCACGCCAGAGTCTGTGACTTGCAGATCAGTCACCTGGCAAGATTCATAAACGTTGATTTCAAATTGCTGCTGCCGAGCTTGTTCTACCAACCGTAAAAAGCGATCACGGAAATATTCTCCTAACAAAATCCTCGGCAAAAACTGGCGATCGTGCAAGCTTTCCTTTTTAACGCCATAACGTTGCAGATGGCTGGCATCTTGCTCTTGCAACCATTCCAGATAAGTACAATAAATCGGCGGTATTTCAATGCTGGCAATATTTGCCAGCATCATTTTAGAGTTTTCTTCATCATTGTACGGCATACCGACACCCGCCTCGTCGGCTTGCTCGAAGAGAGAAATGGAGAGTGGCGTTTGTTGCTGCAAAAGCGAGAGGAAAGTGTAGATCCCTGTTGGTCCGGTACCCACAATGGCAATTTTTTTCATTGTTACTTACCTGTATGCATTTTTTTGAATTTGGTGTTATCAGGTAAGTGTGGTGGAAATATTTAGAAAAGGAGAAATTTCAGACGGGGACGAAAAGGGCGCGTATCGCCCTTCATTAATCTGTGTCAGGCCAGTTTTGCCTGATTGATTTGACTCAGTGACTCATTGACATCGAAAACTTTGGCAATAACTTCTGCGACACCAAGATTTTTCAGGCGGGCAGTATGTTTGTCCAGATAAGCCAGGGCGCTTTTTTCATCGGTAAAAAGGTAGATCCCACCGGCTTCATGGTTCTTTTCACTTTCTGTCCACACCTTCCACAGAAAACCGGGTTCCTGATTAATCGACTCGGCAAGCGGTTTTAGTTGCTCAGCCATTTCGTCGCCAAAGGGGCCATTAAAAGCAAAATGAAGTTGTAATAAAGTTGCCATAGCTATTCTCCTTCTGATAACGCATACGAGGATAGTGTAAATCTTTTAACGTATTGGATACAGAGAAGAAGCAGGAGAAACAAAAGAGAAGAGAAGACCAGACTAAGAAAATCTGGTGCGTCCGAGTGGACTCGAACCACCGACCCCCACCATGTCAAGGTGGTGCTCTAACCAACTGAGCTACGGACGCAGGATGGTGCGTTCAATTGGACTCGAACCAACGACCCCCACCATGTCAAGGTGGTGCTCTAACCAACTGAGCTATGAACGCAACGTTGTAGGTGACAACGGGGACGAATATTAGCGGCAGAGCGTGAAGGTGGCAAGAGGCAAATCGTAATTTTCTGCGCTATTTCTATCGTTTGCAGAGCTTTTAAGCAAATTGGCGATATTTTGTTGATTTGCAAGGGCGATTTTTGGCCAGAGATCATATTTAGATTTGATACAGCCGATTATCCCTCGACTCACAATGTAAAACAGAGACTTTGCCACCATATCAATTCTATCGTGGATAAATCCTTCGTAGCCTTTACACTTAGGTAGCGATAAAGGCACACAGATGCAGCATAGGAATAAGTCATGGGATCTGATGCAAAAAACTTGATTAGCGACGGGAAAGTGCAAATTGTTCATGCTGGAGACGTTATCGGCGCGACTCAACTTACTGATGGCGAGTTGATTGTTGAGGCAGGCGGAAGAGCAGAAAATACCGTGGTCACAGACGCTGGCTGGCTGAAAGTTGAAACTGGTGGAATCGCCAAATGTACACAGTACAGCAACAATGGCACGTTATCAGTCGGTGACGGCGCAATAGCCACTGACATTGTTCAGTCAGACGGTGGAGCGATTAGCCTCTCAACGCTCGCGACTGTTAATGGCCGCCATCCCGAAGGTGAATTTAGCGTTGATCAGGGCTATGCCTGCGGTTTATTGCTGGAGAATGGCGGTAATCTGCGGGTACTGGAGGGCCATCGAGCGGAAAAAATCATTCTGGATCAGGATGGTGGTTTGTTGGTCAACGGAACAGCATCAGCAGTTGTTGTCGATGAAGGTGGTGAACTGTTGGTTTACCCTGGTGGAGAAGCCATCAATGGTGAGATAAACCACGGTGGCGTTTTTATGCTGGCAGGTAAAGCCAGTGATACGCTGATTGCGGGTGGCACCATGAATAATCTCGGCGGCGAAGACATTCATACCATCGTTGAGAATGGCGCCGTTTATCGCCTGGGGACAGACGGTCTGCAACTCTACAGTTCTGGTAAGACTAAAAACCTGACAGTTAAAACCGGTGGGCGGGCTGAAGTGCATGCCGGTACGCTGGAAAATGCAGTGGTACAAAGTGGGACAGTGATTGTGATGTCTCCCACCAGTGCGGATGAAAAATTCGTCGTAGAAGAAGACTGTGCTCCGGTTGAACTTACGGGGAGCGTTGCATTACAGGACGGCGCTTCTATGATTGTTGGCTATGGCGCTGATCTGAAACAATCAACGATTACGGTCCAGCAGGAAGGCATGTTGATCCTCGATGGCAGCACGGTTAAAGGTGACAATGTCACTTTCTATGTTGGCAACCTGAATCTCGATGGTGGAAAAGTGTGGCTGATAACGTCAACAGCAACGTCTGTGCAGTTGAAGGTGAAACGTCTGCGAGGAGAAGGAACGATTTGCCTGCAAACCAGTGCGAAAGAAATTTCTCCAGAATTCATCAGTGTGAAAGGGGAAGTCAGCGGTGATATTCACGTTGAGATAACGGATGCCAGTCGGCAGCCTATTTGCAGCGCACTTAAATTGCAGCCGGACGAAGATGGCATTGGCGCAACGCTCCAGCCAGCCTAAAATTAAGGCGCAATCTTTGCGGATTGCGCCTCATTTTTTTATCGAGATGCACGTTGCAAAATGATAGCCGATGGTAGACGTTGCAAGAAACGCATACGTAGCATCATCATAATGGCAGCAGAAGTCAGACCGATAATAAAGCCTATCCAGAAACCTGCCGGCCCCATCGGCTCAACTACCAGATTGGTCAATGCCAGAATATAGCCACTTGGTAAGCCCAACACCCAATACGCGATAAAGGTAATGTAAAAAATAGATCGCGTATCTTTATAACCACGCAAAATCCCGCTACCGATTACCTGTATCGAGTCAGAAATCTGATACACCGCCGCCAGCAACATGAGGTGAGCAGCCAGTGTCACAACTTCTGGATTATCGTTATACAGAAGAGCGATCTGCTCCCGCAGCGAGATTGTGAAAATTGCCGTCATCGTTGCCATACAGACGCCAACCATAAGCCCGGTTCGTGCAGCAGTTTGCGCATCCTGCGTGGAACCCTGACCCAGACGATAACCCACACGGATAGTCACAGCCGCTGCCAGCGACATCGGAAGAACGAACATCAGCGAACTAAAGTTCAGGGCAATCTGGTGGCCTGCCACATCGACAATACCGAGCGGAGATACCAACAGCGCAACCACCGCAAACAGTGTTACTTCAAAGAACAGGGCCAGCGCGATAGGTAAACCCAGTTGCACAAGTCTTTTCATTACCGCCGGATCTGGTTTAGCGGTGCCTTTTTCGTTGCGGATATCGCGCATAGAACGGGCATGCTTAATATAGGAAACCATAGCAAGGAACATTACCCAGTACACCGCCGCAGTCGCCACACCACAGCCGACGCCACCGAGTTCAGGCATACCGAAGTGACCGTAAATGAAGATATAGTTAACAGGAATGTTCACCAGCAGGCCAATAAAGCCCATTACCATGCCCGGCTTGGTTTTTGCCAAACCTTCACACTGGTTACGAGCGACCTGGAAGAACAGATAGCCCGGAGCCCCCCACAATAGTGCACGCAGATAACCCACTGCTTTATCGGCGAGGGCCGGATCGATATTTTGCATGGAGCGGATGATATACCCCGCATTCCACAGCACCAGCATAATAAGCACGGAGACGAAACCGGCCAGCCAGAAACCTTGTCGCACCTGATGCGCAATACGTTCACGGCGACCGGAACCATTCAATTGCGCGATGACTGGCGTCATTGCCAGCAGCAGTCCGTGACCGAAAAGAATCGCCGGGAGCCAGATAGAAGTACCAATGGCGACTGCCGCCATGTCGGTGGCGCTATAGCCGCCCGCCATGACGGTATCGACAAAACCCATCGCTGTTTGGGCGATTTGCGCGAGAATCACCGGGATTGCTAATGCTAATAACAGACGCGCTTCACTAATGTATTTCTGCACGTGAACACCTTTTATATTGTTGTTATATGAGAGACTAAAAAACCGCCTGAATGGGCAGCAAAAAGAAGAAGCAGGGGAAATTCAGTCTATTGTAGCGAGGATTTATTAATTCTCCAGTGAAAAAATAACCACTCAATCCCCTTTACTGGTAAGGACGTTTCCCACCTGCTATTGTGCTGAACAGAATGTCCTAACTGATTTCAGGAGTTGTAAGTATGTTTACGGGGATAGTGCAGGGCACCGCGAAGTTGGTGTCGATTGACGAGAAAGCAAATTTTCGAACCCATGTAGTGGAATTACCTGATTACATGTTGGATGGTCTGGAGACAGGTGCTTCAGTCGCGCATAACGGTTGCTGCCTGACCGTAACGGAAATTAACGGCAACCGTATCAGTTTTGATCTGATGAAAGAAACGTTACGAATAACAAACCTTGGCGATTTAAACGTTGGGGATTGGGTAAACGTAGAACGCGCGGCGAAATTCAGCGATGAAATCGGCGGACATTTAATGTCAGGTCATATTATGACCACCGCAGAAGTATCGAAAATAATAACATCAGAAAATAACCACCAGATCTGGTTCAAAGTACAGGATGAGCAGTTAATGAAATATATCCTGTATAAAGGGTTTATTGGTATTGATGGCATCAGTCTGACGGTTGGTGAAGTGACAGCGACCCGCTTTTGTGTGCATTTAATTCCGGAAACGCTGGAACGTACCACTCTCGGTAAGAAAAAACTCGGTGCACGCGTCAATATCGAAATCGATCCTCAAACTCAGGCCGTGGTAGATACTGTTGAACGTGTGTTGGCGGCACGGGAAAAGAAATAAAGCTGCGTTTGAAATGACATCGCCCCCAAAATGGGGGCGATGAAATAATACTTAACGCGCCACGCGAAGGCCGCTTTCGACCCCACGTGAGAACACCACTTGCCAGAGCTGGATATCACGGGCGCGGAAGGCACCAGCGCAAGCATTCAGATAATACGTAAACATCCGTTTAAAGCGTTCACTGTAGTTATCGGCAATTTCCGGCCAGGCGGCGAGGAATCGTTCATACCAGGCCATCAACGTAGTGTCATAGTCAGCGCCAAAGTTATGCCAGTCTTCCATCACAAAGTGTGGTTCACTGGATTGCGCAATCTGGCGAACAGAAGGCAGGCAACCATTCGGGAAAATATATTTGTTAATCCACGGGTCAACATTCAGATCGGTTTTTTTCGAGCCGATAGTATGTAGCAGGAAAATCCCTTCTGGCTTCAGATTACGATCCACCACCTCAAAATAGGTATCGTAATTTTTCGGTCCGACGTGCTCGAACATACCAACCGAAACAATACGGTCAAACTGGTCGTTCAGGTCACGGTAATCCTGTAGCAAAATGGTGACATCCAGACCTGCGCAGCGTTCCTGGGCCATTTTCTGTTGTTCGGCAGAAATCGTGACACCAACCACACTTACGTCATAATTAGACGCCATGTAATGCGCCAGCCCGCCCCAACCGCAGCCGATATCCAGAACCCGCATGCCCGGTTTTAACTGCAATTTTTCACAAATCATTTTGAGCTTCGCTTGTTGGGCAGATTCCAGATTATAGGCATCTTTCCAGTAAGCGCAGGAATACTGCATGAAGGGATCCAGCATACGGCTGAACAGGTCATTACCAAGGTCGTAATGCTCTTTACCTACTATCCAGGCACGTTTTTTACTTTGCAGATTGAAGAGCCGTGCGCCAGCAATGCGCAGTGTGTCTTTGAAATGATGGGGGAGTTGGTTTTCAAGCCCAGCGCGTAAGACTTTGCTAAAAAACATATCCAGTCGGTCACATTCCCACCAGCCATCCATATAACTTTCGCCTAACCCCAACGATCCTTCCTGTAGAACGCGTTTGAAAAAATCGGGGTTTTTAACTCGAATATCTGCCGGGGCAGAGCCATTAATGGCGATGCCTGCACGGCTAAGTAATTCGTTGGCGATACGGTACCAGTTGTCATCCGGTACGCTGACTTCTTCTATACACGATGAACTCATAGTTTCTCCATCACTGGTCGGTGATCAGAACCTTAAAACAGCGTAGACGCTTTTTGGGCTTTGTGAGAAATCTCGCAGGAAAACCGCGAGTCTATAATCCGACGTAGAACAGAGGAAAGGAGGAACCCTTGCCGAAATGACCATCCATAGTGACCCGGGAACGCTCCTGTCCCCGTAAAAACATAATATTTATCGTAATATTAACAACTGGAACTCAGTATAGGCTGCTAATCTCAATCATACAACAAAATTTTGTTAGCAGCCTAAGTATAACGATATCGCTATAGATCAATGTGATTCACTATGTGCGACTTCCGTCTCGCCATGATTCTGACAGTGAGATTCAGGTTGATGTTGCATCTTATAGCCGATGGCAACCAGCACCACGGTCGATAACATCACGCTGGTGGTGGTGAACAGCGGCGTGCTGACGCTGATGAGCCAGGAAACCCCCAAGCTTGCGAGGAAGCACAGACCCAATTGCAGGGTATTCTGCAATGCAGCAGCGCGGCCAGTCGCATGCGGGAAGGGGCGTAGCGCCTGGGCGACCACAATCGGGTAGATTGCTCCGTTGGCAATGGCCATCACACAGAATGGGATCAGAATTTCGGCCAGCGACACATGGCTAATGAAGCCCGCAGCCCAGGTTGCTACCACGCTGACGGCAAACAGCGCCAGTAGCCACGGTAACAACTGCTTACCCTGCCATTTCTGCAATGCGGCGCGACAGCCGTAGCCACCAATAAGAAACGCGATGGTTTGCGGAACATAACTTAATCCGATTACTGCCGGACTGTAGCCCATTTCGCTGAGGATAAACGGTGAACCGGTTAGCCAGGCAAAGAAACTGGCTGAACAGGCCGCATAAATCAGCACATTCCCGCGATAGGTTTTTGAACGCAGCAGATCGGTAAAGGTCAGTCCATCCTGACTATTATTGCGTGCTTTCGTGGTGGGTTTAAGCCAGAAAATGGGCAGAATCAGCACTACGGCAATGGCAAACAGAGTGGCGAAAATCGCCTGCCAGGAAAAATGGACCAGCAGCCAGCTACCTAACAGCGGAGCAAGCGCCGGAGAAAGCCCCACTAAAGGCATAATGGTCGCAAAAATACGGTTAACTTTTTGTGAAGGATAGTAATCCGTCACCAATGCCTGCCAGATAACGGCCGCGGCACAGACACCAACAGCTTGCACAAAACGCAATACCAGCAGCGTGGCAGCGTTTTCCACCCATAACATTCCCAGACTACCCAGCGCAAAAATTGTCAGGCCGATCAATAACACAGGTTTACGACCATAACGATCGGAGAGCGGCCCCCACAGGAGCTGGGCAGCGGCAAAACCGGCAAGGAACAGACTAAGGCTGGCACTGACAGCAGACGCAGGCGTTTGCAGGTCGGCCTGAATGGCGGCGAAAGCGGGCAGATACATATCGGTTGCCAGAAAACCGAGTACGCTCAAACCCGCCAGCCAGACTAAAAATCTTTTCCCAGGTTGCATGTATATTCTCTAAATTCCTCAATTAAACACCGTCGCAAAGTGTAGGGAGTGAAATTCCTGTTGTGAAACGGTAATATTTGATGACTGGTTTCAAAAATTTTGCAGGCAAACTATGTGGTCTGAGTATTCTCTCGAAGTGGTTGATGCAGTGGCGCGAAATGGCAGCTTCAGCGCTGCAGCCCAGGAGTTGCATCGCGTTCCTTCTGCGGTCAGCTATACCGTGCGTCAGCTGGAAGAGTGGCTGGCGGTGCCGCTTTTTGAACGGCGTCATCGTGACGTGGAACTGACCGCTGCCGGGGCGTGGTTTCTCAAAGAAGGGCGCTCTGTTGTCAAAAAAATGCAGATCACTCGCCAACAATGTCAGCAGATAGCGAACGGCTGGCGCGGTCAATTAGCTATCGCGGTAGATAATATTGTCAGGCCAGAACGCACGCGGCAGATGATTGTTGATTTCTATCGCCATTTTGATGACGTCGAACTTCTGGTTTTTCAGGAAGTGTTCAACGGCGTCTGGGATGCGCTTTCCGATGGGCGCGTGGAACTGGCGATTGGCGCGACACGAGCGATTCCGGTTGGGGGCCGTTACGCCTTCCGTGATATGGGGATGTTGAGCTGGAGTTGTGTTGTTGCCCGCCACCATCCGCTTGCGTCGATGAATGGGCCGCTCAGCGATGACACGTTGCGCAACTGGCCGTCGCTGGTGCGCGAAGACACGTCGCGGACGTTACCCAAACGAATTACCTGGCTGCTGGATAACCAAAAAAGGCTTGTCGTACCTGACTGGGAATCATCGGCAACCTGTATCTCGGCCGGTTTATGCATTGGCATGGTGCCTACGCATTTCGCCAAACCGTGGCTTAATGAGGGAAAATGGGTGGCGTTAGAACTGGAAAATCCATTCCCTGATTCGGCATGTTGCCTGACCTGGCAGCAGAATGATATGTCGCCAGCGTTAACCTGGTTGCTGGAGTATCTCGGCGATAGTGAGACGCTGAATAAGGAGTGGCTGCGGGAGCCGGAAGAGACTCCCGCAACGGATGATTAACGACGATAGTCGCGGAACGGACCGTCAGCCACGGAGCGGCGTTCAATAAGCCGCGGATGAACTTCGATAGACTGCGGTTCTTCGCGTTTGTTGACGATACGGTCCAACAGCATGTTGAACGCCGTTTCGCCCAGCGAATCTTTTGGCTGATGGATAGTGGTCAGCGCCGGGGTAAAGTAGCGGGCGTTGCGCACATTATCATAACCGATCAGCGAAATATCCTGCGGTACGCGCAGACCCATTTCATCAGCAGCGCAAAGTGCACCCATTGCCATGATATCGCCGCCACAGAAGACCGCAGTAGGGCGGTGTGGCTGCGACAGGATTTGTTGCATGGCGCGATAACCCGATTCAGGTTCAAAGTCACCCTGCACAATCCAGTTTTCCGGCACCTTGATCATCGCTTCTTCCATCGCCTTCATAAACCCTGCCAGACGACCCGCGCCGGTATTACGTTCCAGAGGACCAGGGATAACGCCGATTTCGCGGTGACCGCGTTCAATCAGATAGCGTCCGGCCATGTAGCCGCCTTCAAACGCGTTATCGATGACCGCATCGGTAAAGTCGGCTTTTGCTTCGCCCCAGTCCATTACCACCATCGGGATATGGCGATACTCTTCCAGCATCGCCAGCAACGGTTCCGGATACTCAGAACACATGACCAGCAGGCCATCGACGCGTTTTTGCGCCATCATCGACAGATAGGCTCTCTGTTTCTCCAGATTGTTCCACGCGTTGCCGAGGATCAACGTGTAACCTTTCTGGAAGCAATTTTTTTCAACCGCTTCGATGATCTCCGCGAAATAGGCTGCTTCGCTGCTGGTCGCCAGCAAGCCGATAGACTTGGTATGGTTAACCTTCAGGCTACGCGCTACCGCGCTAGGGGAGTAGTGTAATTCTTTAATCGCTGCCCACACGGCGTTGCGCGTTTCTTCAGCGACGAAACGAGTTTTGTTTATAACGTGTGACACAGTTGTAGTGGAAACGTTTGCTCGCTTCGCTACATCTTTTATTGTTGCCATTCCATTTCACTCCAGACCCTAACTTCAGCTCCTGCAAAATCGCAAGGTAAACGTTTGCCTTTACACACCTTACGCGCAACAAAAGTGTTGCGGTACGCCGGAAAAACGACACAGAGCGTCAGGAAGGGGTCAATGGCCAGTACGCAAATAGTGTAAGCGTGGAATTTTGGCCGATCTTGATGAAAAGGGGAAGTGGTAAAAACACTTATCATTATAAATGGCGGGAGATTTTTTCTTCACAGTGTGTAAAAATGCGTAATATCACTTTTTGTAGGGTAATAAAAAAGGAGAAAACTTGATGAGTACCGATCTTAAATTTTCACTGGTAACAACCATTATTGTCCTCGGTTTGATCGTGGCCGTAGGTTTGACTGCCGCGCTGCACTGATTTCCCTTCGAGGGAGCGCATCCTCCCTCGCTCTCTCTTCCCTTTTGTTAGCAAAATGGCAAAAGTGTTTTCTCTTTTTGTTATTTTCAATTTTTTGTGATTGCTGTCATGCTTTCGCCACTTTGATGAATATCGTGTAATGACGCGAAGAGGTGGAGATTAGGCATGAAAATTAACTATCCGTTGTTGGCGCTGGCAGTTGGCGCGTTTGGTATCGGGACAACGGAGTTCTCGCCAATGGGCCTGTTACCCGTCATTGCGCGTGGTGTGGATGTCTCGATTCCTGCTGCGGGCATGTTAATCAGCGCCTATGCGGTTGGCGTGATGGTTGGCGCGCCGCTGATGACATTACTGCTGTCTCATCGCGCCAGGCGCAGTGCGCTTATTTTCCTGATGGCCATTTTCACTCTTGGCAACGTGCTTTCCGCCATCGCGCCGGATTATATGACGCTGATGCTTTCACGCATTTTGACCAGTCTGAATCACGGGGCATTCTTTGGTTTGGGTTCAGTCGTGGCCGCAAGCGTTGTGCCTAAACACAAACAGGCCAGCGCCGTCGCCACTATGTTTATGGGCTTAACTCTGGCAAATATTGGCGGTGTTCCTGCGGCGACCTGGCTTGGCGAAACTATTGGCTGGCGGATGTCGTTTCTGGCAACGGCGGGGCTGGGCGTGATTTCAATGGTTAGCCTGTTCTTCTCGTTACCGAAAGGCGGCGCAGGTGCGCGACCGGAAGTGAAAAAAGAGCTGGCGGTATTGATGCGTCCGCAGGTGTTATCAGCCTTGCTGACGACGGTACTAGGGGCTGGCGCAATGTTTACCCTCTACACCTATATTTCACCAGTACTGCAAAGTATCACCCACGCAACGCCGGTGTTCGTAACAGCCATGCTGGTGCTGATTGGCGTTGGGTTTTCTATCGGTAACTATTTAGGCGGTAAACTGGCGGACCGTTCGGTCAACGGCACGCTGAAAGGCTTTTTGTTGCTGCTGATGGTGATTATGCTGGCGATCCCGTTCCTGGCGCGTAATGAGTTTGGTGCGGCTATCAGCATGGTGGTGTGGGGCGCAGCAACCTTTGCGGTGGTACCGCCGTTACAGATGCGTGTGATGCGAGTTGCCAGCGAAGCGCCAGGGCTGTCTTCCTCAGTGAATATCGGTGCCTTTAACCTGGGCAATGCTCTGGGTGCCGCGGCAGGTGGCGCAGTGATTTCGGGTGGTCTGGGGTACAGTTTTGTGCCGGTGATGGGGGCAATTGTCGCAGGACTGGCATTGTTGCTGGTGTTTATGTCAGCCAGAAAACAACCTGAAGCAGTTTGCGTTGCCAACAGTTAATAAACGAAACGCAGAAGGGGATACCTTCTGCGTTACAGTTTGCAGGCAAAGTGCGATTTATCTTGCCGGATGCGGTGTTAACGCCTCATCCGGATAGACCCGATAAGCGTAGCGCATCAGGCAATGTTGCATTTGCCATCAGTTATTATGCAGCGAGATTTTTCGCTACGAATTCCCAGTTCACCAGCGCCCAGAAGTGCTCCAGATAGCCAGGACGCGCATTGCGATAGTCGATGTAATAAGCGTGTTCCCAGACATCAACGGTCAGCAGCGGGGTCGCATCGGTGGTCAGCGGAGTACCAGCATTAGAGGTAGAAACGATAGCCAGTTTGCCATCGCTGTTTTTCACCAGCCAGGTCCAGCCAGAACCAAAGTTTTTGATCGCAGCGTCAGTAAACTGTGCTTTGAAATCGGCAAAGCTACCGAAAGATGCGGCGATAGCTTCAGCGACTTTGCCAGTCGGTTCGCCACCGGCGTTCGGTGCCAGGCAGTTCCAGTAGAAAGTGTGGTTCCAGACCTGAGCTGCGTTGTTGAATACGCCACCTTCAGAGCTGCGAATAATCTCTTCCAGTGATTTACCTTCAAACTCGGTGCCTTTAATCAGGTTGTTCAGGTTAGTGACATAAGTCTGATGATGTTTGCCGTAGTGATACTCAATGGTTTCCGCAGAAATGTGCGGAACCAGAGCGTCTTTAGCATATGGTAGTGCAGGTAATTCGAATGACATTGCTACTCTCCTTTATTATTCATTGGTATACGCACAATAGCCTTATTGTGAGTACGGATAGGGTAGCAAATTAAAAGGTGATACAAAAGATGAACTTACCCTGTTGTCGTAACAACAGGGTAAAGTTTTAGCGAAGTGTTTTTGGGGTCATTACCCGACGAGCGCCAACATAGTGACGTTGCCAGTAATCTTCACTTAACGACGTGATTTGAATTTCCTGACCACTGCGTGGTGACTGAATAAATTTACCATTGCCAACATACACGCCTACGTGATCGGCAGTCCCACGCCCTTGCGTGCGGAAGAAGACCAGGTCGCCGTTTTTCAGTTCACTGCGATCGATAGGTGCCGCATCGCGCAGGTGATACATTTCGTTGGCCGTGCGCGGAATACGGATCTTAACCAGGTCTTTATAAGCGTAATAAACCAGTCCACTGCAATCAAAACCGGTACGCGGTGAACTCCCGCCCCAACGATATGGCTTGCCAATTTGCTGCATCAGTTTATTCATCGCCACTTTAGTGGCTTTCTGAACTTTGGCTTTGTGCGCATCGGCAATAGTGCCAGGGGCGGCATTTTTGACTTTCACGCAATGTGACTTATTGCCCTTACGTTTGGTGCACTTTTCCGTAAAGCTGGCAGACGCCGTTTTAGTGACAACATTTTTGCTTCGAGTTTTAGCGTTTTTAGAAGCGGTAATGGAGGATTTTTTAACGGAAGAAGCGGTTTTGCTTTTGGTCGTACTTTTACTGGCGACTTTTTTGGCGGTTTTCTGACTGGCTTTATTATTGGTCTTTTTGGTGGTTGCCGTGCTTTTCTTTTTATCTGCTTTTTTGGTGATATGAGTGGTAGCAGAACTCTCCCTGGCTTGCTTGGAAGCATAGGCCATAGGCATTAAAGGCAGGGTGGTAAAAAGTAAAGCACAGAGCGTGATCGAAATACGGTTTATCCGCGCCACTGAGCGTCCCTCTGTTAAGGCAGGTCTATCATGCCTGCGTCTGATTTACAAAACTTGATGATTCTAATGCATAGAAGAAGGGAAAGTTAATAGCTTTTATTGTTAAAAAATACGTTTCGTCGGCGAGCGCAAAAAAAAGCAGCAGTGAAAGCTAAAAATGGTCACAAATACGCCAGCTTGCAGCGTGGCAGAGTAGAAACGAATATTTGAAATGCAACAAATAGAGCAAAGGGATAAAATAGCAAAAGCATGATGAAAATGTTATTTTCCGATGCCGCACTGACCCGCTACAATGTCAGATTACTGCCGTAAAGAAGTTTGAGGAAGCAAGACAATGAGCACCACTATCGAAAAAATCCAACGCCAGATTGCTGAAAACCCGATCCTGCTGTACATGAAAGGTTCACCGAAACTGCCGAGCTGCGGTTTTTCTGCTCAGGCAGTCCAGGCGCTTGCCGCTTGTGGCGAACGTTTTGCCTACGTTGATATCCTGCAAAATCCGGACATTCGTGCGGAACTGCCGAAATATGCTAACTGGCCGACTTTCCCGCAACTGTGGGTTGACGGCGAGCTGGTAGGCGGTTGTGATATCGTGATTGAAATGTATCAGCGTGGCGAACTGCAGCAGCTGATCAAAGAAACTGCTGCTAAATACAAGTCTGAAGAGCCGGATGCTGAATAATCCGTTTCGCAATACTGACGGATGCTAACCGGCATCCGTCAGTGCTTTTTATCCCCAATCCAGCCCTTGTGGCGAACTTGAAAATCCCGCTTCACGCAGTAGCGTAAACATCGGCGTTTGCCGTACCGGTTGGTCATTCACTTCTGTCAACGTAAAGCGTAGCCGTGGTTCTCGCCGTAACGCGGTGGTTAGCGCCAGGAAAACCTCCGGTGGTAATAATTCATCTTTTTCCTGCCAGACCAGCATTTTTTTGCCACCTTGCGCAAGATAAATCAATAATTTGCCGCCAGAAATGACCACCAGCGCGCCTGCCCGACGAGTCGGAACCAGCGTCGCCGGATGTGCAGGCCAGGGTAGCAGATTCCCCCACAAATTAGCCGGATCGTTGGCACTAAGGGCCACGGGCATATATTGTCGCGTCTGCGTGGCATGGGGCGCCAGGTCGCGCAGACGGTCAATGGTCTGGCGATCAGCAAATTGTGCACCACCCAAACCTTCAACAAATCGACCCCGCATAATTCGCCCGGAATCTTCCATACTGCGGCAAAGCGTTTGCATCGACGGAAATCCGCCAGGAATATTTTCAGCAATCACCGCCTGACGGCTGATGATTCCGTAGCGGTCGAGCATATTTTCCGCCAGCGCCAGTATCCTTTCGGTATCGTTTAGTGGCTCCACCTGCAATAACGACCAGCGTCCAGCCAGCTTTGGTGTGTTGTAAGATACCGACGGCATAGCTGACGGTGCATAAACCGGACGTCCACGACGAGCCCGGCTACTGCGGCGAGTGGTCGGACTGCTTCGGGTGAGGGCGCGCAACGGTGCCCAAATATCACAGGTGATGACGCCTTGCCAGGCCAGTTCCCAAAGCGCCTCTTGCAGGGCTGAAGGCTCTACGGGCTCGCCGATTATCTCGCCTGTTCGTTGGCTGATTTGTTGCGCAAACCAGGCGCCCCCGTCAGTCAGAACCGCGATAATTGCCAGCTGAAGCGCTGAACGTTTCGCCTGATCCTGTTCTGCGGGAATGAACGATTCGGCGGCAAATTCCCGTAAATGCAGTGCCACCAGACCTTCATCCTCACCGAGCTTTTTTTGCCCCGACCAGATAACCGTACCGGTTGCCAGCAGTTCATCGAGCATTTCTGGCGAGTAATCGCGTACGCGGGCGGGCAGGATCTGGCTTTCCCACAGTGAGGCGGGTAAACCGACACCAGCAAGCTGTTCGATAACTCGCATGACGCCATCCACGCCTTCATAAACGCCTGGCGATGTTGAGGCAAAGAGCGCCGGGCTACCATCGGTGGCGGGGAGCACGCCCTGATGTTCCAGCAGCAATCGTGCATAGGCAATGGCGGGTACCGGACGCGTAGCTTCTCTGGCAGCCTGCAGGGAACGTAAACGACGAAAAACTTCATCGCTCACCCAGATGTCTTGTTGCAAATTCATCACCAGCCCCTGTTCGCGCAATTGATGAAGTTGCTCTTCGACAATGGCAATACCGAGGCTAAACTCATGAGCCAGTTGTTCAGCCGTGACCAGAGCATGAGCCCGGAGATAGCGCAGAAAGAGATCGCGAAGCGGGTAATTGACACGGTGCAAGTAAATATCAGGCAGCGAGTCCGGCAGTTGCACTCCGAGAGCATCGCGTAATTTGGCCGCATCGTCCATATAGGCCAGACGCTCCTGAGCTGCCATGATCACCGGAAAGATTCTTTTTGCCGCCAGAAGATTTTCTACAAATGTCTCAATCTCTTCACGGCGGCCTGTATGCCGTTGCGCCAGATCCTCAACGGTCATTGGCCCCAGTTCGCGCAACAGGTCGAAAAGACCTTCTTCACCTTTCGCTTTTCTGCCAGGGGCCAGTCGCTGTAACTCTTCTTCCACCTGACGAATGACCTGCGGGTCGAGTAACTCACCAGGATCAACCTGACCGAGTAGATTGCGCAACAATTCGCTGTCCAGAGACAGCACTGAAGCTCGCCGTTCTGCCAGCGGGGCGTCGCTCTGATACATAAATTCCGCCACATAACCGAACAATAAACTGGCGGCGAAAGGCGAGGGCGTAGCGGTCGTTACATCGGATATTTGAATTTCGCCACCGTTCAGGCGACGCATCAAACGTTCCAGCGCGGGAAGGTCATACACATCCTGCAGGCATTCACGCAGAGTTTCGAGAATGACAGGAAAATCCGGATATCCCTGGGCGATTTCCAGTAACTGGCTGGCACGCAGCCGTTGTTGCCAGAGCGGGGTGCGATGGCCCGGTGTTCGGCCCGGCATTAATAATGCCCGCGCGGCGCATTCGCGAAAACGGGCGGCGAAAAGTGCTGAGTTGCCCACCGCCTCGCGGACAATTTGCAGCAACTTTTCCGGTTCAAACAAAAATATCGCGGCGTCAGGCAATTTGCCGTCGGTATCTGGAATGCGGGCGACAATACCGTCATCGCTGGCGACTACCGAGGCATCAGCGCCCCATAGCGCATGCAGTCGTCCGGCAATCGCCAGCGCCCACGGTTCATGCACTCGTCTTCCATAGGGAGAGTGTAAAATAATGCGCCAGTCGCCAATTTCATCACGGCAGCGTTCGAGAACCAGGTGGCGGCTTCCAGGGACAACGCCCGTAGCGTTACGCTGTTCGTCAATCAGCCCCTGAATATTGGCGAGTGTATTTTCTTCTGCCAGCCACGGCGGGATATTTCCGGAAAAGAACGCGCCATCTGCCAGCAAATGGAGAAAATCGCCGATCATTTCCCCCAATTCAGCGGGGCGTCCATTACCTTCGCCACGCCAGAAGGGAAGTCGGGCAGAGCGACCTGGTGCAGGTGTCACAATGACCTGATCGCGGGTGATTTGTTGGATCCGCCATGAGGTAGCGCCGAGAGTGATGATGTCATTCACTCGCGATTCATACACCATCTCTTCATCCAGTTCGCCCACCCGCCGCGAGCCTGTCTGTTCTTCACCTTCGGGTAATAACACACTGTACATGCCACGATCCGGAATGGTGCCACCGCTGGTAACAGCCAACAGCTGAGCGCCAGGTCGGGCGGTCAATATCCCCGTCTCCCTGTTCCAGACCAGTTTTGGTCGAAAAGCAGAAAAATCGCCTGAGGGATAGCGCCCGGAAAGCATATCCAGCGTGGCGTCAAAAACTCGTCTTGGCAGATCTTTCCACGGTGCGGCACGGCGTACGCGGGAGTACCATTCGTCTACCTGTAATGCATCCATCGCCGCGGCGGCAACGGTTTGCTGCGCAAGGACGTCGAGTGGATTATGTGGTGGCGTCAGGTTTTCCAGCCTGCCTGCAAACATACACTCGACAATGACGGCGGAATCGACTAAATCACGCCGGGTACGGGGGAAAAACAGCCCTTTAGATACACCGCCAACCTGATGTCCGGCGCGACCAATGCGCTGTAGTCCGCTGGCGACAGAAAGCGGCGTCGCCACCTGAATCACCAGATCTACCGCGCCCATGTCAATCCCCAGTTCGAGACTGGAAGTCGCGACCACACAGCGCAATTCGCCTGATTTCAGTGCTTGTTCGGTTATCGCCCGTTGTTCTTTAGAGACGGAACCGTGGTGCGAGCGGGCAATGAAAACGTCGCTACTTTGTACGCGGTTAGAGGTTGCGCCGGAGGTAGACTCGAAATGAGCGGCGTCTATGGCGATGGCCGGGGAGCGCTGTAATCGTGCGGCGTAAAGCTCATTCAGCCGTGCCGTCAGTTTTTCCGCCAGGCCGCGAGAATTGGTGAAGACGATGGTTGAGCGATGGCGCAACACTTCATCAAGAATGCCGCTTTCAATATACGGCCAGATTGAGCCTTCTCTGCCCGCATGGCTGTCTTCCCCGGTGCTGCTGGCGACCGACGAGATATCATCCATATTGGCGACCGGTACGACAATCCGTATCTGCGGATGGCGCATTGCGGGCGGGTTGACTACAGTAACCGGACGATCGCCACCAAGAAATGCGGCCACATCGCTGGCTGAGCGTACAGTCGCGGAAAGTCCAATTCTCTGTGCTGAGGTTTGTAGCAGCGCATCGAGCCGTTCCAGGCTTAACGCCAGATGCGCACCGCGTTTACTGCCCGCTACCGCGTGGACTTCATCAATAATTACCGTCTCGACGCCGCGCAGCGTTTCGCGCGCGCGGGAGGTCAGCATCAGATAGAGTGATTCGGGCGTGGTTATCAGAATATCCGGCGGATTGCGGGTCAGTTTGCTGCGTTCCTGCGCGGGCGTATCGCCAGTCCGGATCCCCACGCGAAGATTGACTTCCGTTTCGCCGCGCCGCCGCCGTTCCTCTGCAATGCCTTGTAACGGGATCTGCAAATTGCGCTGAACGTCGGTGCCTAAGGCTTTAATTGGTGAAATGTAGAGGATGCGTGAGGTTTTGCGTTTATGCGCCTCGCTGGCATGCTCGCCACCTTCGCGGATGAGCTGATCCAGTGCGTAGAGAAATGCTGCCAGCGTTTTCCCTGAGCCAGTCGGTGCAATCACCAGCGCATGTTCACCTCGTGCCGCCACATGCCAGGTTTGCGACTGGACAGCGGTCGGCTGTTTAAAGGCGCGAAGAAACCAGTCGCGGGTCGCCGGTGAAAACACGTCCGGCAGGGGCGATGAAGAGTTTGGATTATCTGCCATTAACGCTATTCCCCGTGAATATCATGCATGATGCGTGGAATAGCCTCACTATAGATGCCTGAATCATTGCATGTCATCAGGCATCGACTCGATTACACCTCTTCGGCGGCAGGCAGCGGCCAGCCTCCCAGACGTTTCCAGCGATTGACGATTTCACAAAACAGCACAGCAGTGCGTTCGGTGTCGTACAGCGCGGAGTGCGCCTGGGTGCTGTCGAAGTCCATACCCGCGGTCTGGCAGGCTTTTGATAATACGGTTTGTCCGAGTGCCAGCCCGGCCAGTGCCGCGGTGTCAAAAGTGGCGAAAGGGTGGAATGGGTTACGTTTCAGTGAGGCGCGTTCTGCGGCGGCCATCATAAAGCTGTGATCAAAATTGGCGTTGTGCGCCACCATAATGGCCCGGTTACAGCCGCTCGCTTTAATGCCTTTACGTACAACTTTAAAAATTTCGTGCAGCGCCTCGTATTCGCTGACCGCGCCGCGATCGGGATCGTTCGGGTCAATGCCGTTGAAGGCGAGGGCCTCTGGCTGCAAATTTGCGCCGACAAATGGTTCGACGTGGAAATGTAATGTGGTGTCCGGCATCAGCCAGCCTTGTTCATCCATTTTCAGGGTGATGGCGGCAATCTCAAGCAGCGCATCGGTTTTGGCGTTAAATCCGGCTGTTTCAACATCGATCACAACAGGATAAAAACCACGAAAACGGTCGCACAGACCGGTAAGTTGAGCGTTATCGGACATCTGATTCTCTTAATACGGATAAATTGCAGCGCGCATTATGACAAATATTACTTGTCGATGCAGTAAAGATGCGGGCGCGATGAGTTCGCGCCCGGCAGGAGATTAGTTGCCCAGACCGCGACCGGCGTCTTTCTCTTCGATTAATTCAATTTTGTAACCGTCCGGATCTTCCACAAACGCGATAACCGTAGTACCGCCTTTTACCGGACCCGCTTCACGGGTAACGTTACCCCCGTTTTGACGGATTTTTTCGCACGCTTCAGCGGCGTTATCAACGCTAAGCGCGATGTGACCATAAGCAGTGCCGAGTTCGTATTTATCCACGCCCCAGTTGTAGGTCAGTTCAATCACCGCTTCTTCGGTTTCCGGGCCGTAGCCAACAAACGCCAGTGAGTATTTGTATTCCGGGTTTTCGCTGGTGCGCAGCAGTTTCATGCCCAGCACTTTGGTATAAAAATCGATGGAGCGTTGCAGATCGCCAACGCGCAGCATGGTATGAAGAAGACGCATCTTTATATCCTCAAAATGGCTAACAGATTCAAAATGTTGTTTTAGTATAGCGGCGGCTTTACGCCGCTCGCAATGTTGGATTATAGCGTAGGGTAATCGGTATAGCCTTCCGCGCCGCCACCGTAGAAACTTTCAGGACGTGGTGGATTAAGTTCGGCTTTACGTTGCAAGCGAGTGACCAGGTCTGGATTCGCAATCCAGTTACGACCAAATGCCACAGCGTCAATTAACCCTTTTTCGATGAGCATCTCTGCTTTTTCTGCTGAATAAGCCCCGGCACCGACAATCGGACCGTGGAAACGGGAACGCACTTTTTCGCGGAAGGCATCGGTATACGGTTCACCGCCAGCCCAGTCCGGTTCGGACAAATGCAGATAAGCAATACCACGTTTACCCAGTTGTTCAATCAGATACAGCGCATCGGCTTCTTCATCTGGACCATTGTCGAGATTGGCAAAAGTACCGATCGGTGAGAGACGGATACCAATGCGATCGGCTCCCCATTCTTTGATCCCGGCATCGACCACTTCCAGCACCAATCGCGCGCGATTTTCCACGCTGCCGCCATACTGATCGGTACGATGGTTAGAGGAGGGGGAGAGGAACTGATGTAGCAGATAACCATGTGCGCCATGCAGTTCGACCAGATCAAAACCTGCTTCGCGGGCATTGGCGATGGCCTGACGAAAATCGTTAACGATGCCAGGGATTTCTTCCAGTGTCAGCGCACGAGGCATGGAGGTTTCGACACGAATCGCTCGACCATTTTCATCACGCAGTGATGTCCGGGTCCCTGCACTAATGGCTGATGGAGCTACCGGAGCCTGACCACCAGGCTGCAAACTGCTGTGTGATACACGCCCGGTATGCCAGAATTGCACGGCCATATGACCGCCTTGTGCATGAACACCCGAGGTGATTTTTTGCCATGCGGCAATTTGTTCGGCACTGTAGAGCCCCGGCGCACCCGCATAGCCTTTTGCCTGGGCGGAAATTTGCGTTGCTTCACTGATGATCAAACCCGCACTGGCGCGCTGGCGATAGTATTCCGCCATCAACGGAGTAGGGATGTCACCCGGTTCTATATTGCGCAAACGCGTCAGTGGGGCCATAAAGATACGGTTTGCTACCGTGATTGCGCCCACTTTAAGCGGGGTATACAGCTTGTCATACGACATGGTGACTCCTGAGTAGACCGGTCGTCTAGCATTTGAGTAAAAAATAACGCCCTATTGTCCGGGCGTTGTGATCATAATTTTTGCGTGAGCCATCGCGCTTTCCAGCGGTGATGAACTTCGGGAAATCTTGGCCTGGAGCCTTGCACCCAACCAAAGAGAATGCAAAACTTCCGCCAGTGTTTGTGCGTCACCTTCAAACGACATACAGCCCTGACGGCGACCGCTCTCCAGTGTGTCCGCCAGCAGTGTGACAACCTGGCATGTGCCTTTGTCCATTGCGATACGCATATCTTCCGATAAATCACACACTTCAGCCGATAACTTTACAGTCAAACAATCACTGATTTTACCCTGCAAAGAAAACTGGTTAATAGTTTGCTGGTAATAAGCCAGTAAATGGTCGCGGCAACTGCCCTCAGCAGCACTAAAATGTTGTTCCAGACGCTGAAGATGATTCGCAAAATAGCGTTCAAGCATCGCAACGCCAAAGGCTTCTTTGGACCGAAAATAGTGGTAGAAGGAACCTTTCGGAACTTCCGCCGTTTTTAACAGTTCGCTAAGTCCCATCCCAACAAAACCGCGCTGTAAGCAGAGTGCCTCACCGGTTGCCAGAATATGTTCGCGGGTATTGTGTTCAGTATGTTTGCTCATGGCGAGTTAATCTAATAGACCAGTCGGTCTAATGCAATCGCTTTTTATCTGAGATCCGTTTCGGGACAAAGGTTGCGATGTGAATCATTAACGTCTTCAATGAACAGAAGTGAAATGACAGGAGACTAGCGTGGCGGAGCAATTAGAGTTCTTTCCCGTCCAGAGCCCGTGCCGGGGAATTTGCCAGTCTGACGAACGCGGATTTTGTCGCGGCTGTTTTCGAAGCCGGGATGAACGTTTTAACTGGAATAATATGAGCGATGGCGAAAAACAAGAGGTGCTGCGCCTTTGTCGGCAGCGGCTGATGCGCAAATTACGCGCGAATAAACCAACGTCATCAGATGAACCGGAGCAACCATCACTCTTTTGAGCATAATCTTGCGTATACTCCTCTCATATCTGATAAGAGGAAGCGATTATGGTTCAGCGTATTACTATTGCGCCGCAAGGCCCGGAGTTTTCCCGTTTTGTGATGGGCTACTGGCGACTAATGGACTGGAATATGTCTGCCCGTCAGTTGGTTAGCTTTATTGAGGAGCATCTGGATCTCGGCATTACCACCGTGGACCATGCTGATATATATGGCGGCTATCAGTGCGAAGCGGCGTTTGGCGAGGCGCTGAAGCTGGCGCCGCATCTGCGTGAACGGATGGAAATCGTCAGCAAATGTGGCATCGCGACGACTGCGCGTGAAGAAAATGTCATTGGTCATTACATCACTGACCGCGACCATATTATTAAAAGCGCCGAACAGTCGCTGATTAATCTCGCGACCGATCATCTGGATTTGCTGTTAATCCACCGTCCCGACCCGTTGATGGATGCCGATGAAGTGGCGGATGCGTTTAAACATCTGCATCAGAGCGGCAAAGTGCGCCATTTTGGCGTATCCAACTTCACGCCTGCGCAATTTGCCCTGTTGCAATCACGCCTGCCGTTTACTCTTGCGACCAATCAGGTGGAAATATCCCCGGTGCATCAGCCGTTGCTGCTGGATGGTACGCTCGATCAGCTACAACAACTGCGTATTCGTCCAATGGCGTGGTCGTGCCTTGGTGGTGGACGTCTGTTCAATGATGATTATTTCCAGCCGCTGCGGGATGAACTTGCTGTGATAGCCCAGGAATTAAACGCCGCCACGATTGAGCAGGTTGTTTATGCCTGGATATTACGTCTGCCGTCGCAACCGTTGCCGATCATTGGCTCTGGTAAAATTGAGCGCGTACGGGCTGCTGTAGAGGCAGAAGCCCTGAAAATGACGCGTCAGCAGTGGTTTCGTATCCGTAAAGCTGCATTAGGTTACGACGTACCGTAAGCACTTTTAGGATTAGCCGCCGTTCAAATATGTGTCACTGGTTTACACTTAACGGGTATGCACAATGAACGGAGGTCCTATGAAGCGTTTTAGTCTGGCTATCCTGGCGCTGGTTGTTGCGACCGGCGCACAAGCCGCCAGTGAAAAAGTCGAGATGAACCTCGTTACGTCGCAAGGGGTTGGGCAGTCAATAGGTAGCGTAACTATTACTGAAACCGATAAAGGTCTGGAGTTTTCACCCGATCTGAAAGCATTACCCCCCGGTGAACATGGCTTCCATATTCATGCCAACGGAAGCTGTCAACCAGCAACGAAAGATGGCAAAGCCGCTGCGGCAGAATCCGCAGGCGGGCATCTTGATCCACAAAAAACCAACAAGCATGAAGGGCCGGAAGGTGCGGGACATTTAGGCGATCTGCCTGCGCTGGTGGTCAATAATGACGGCAAGGCGACCGATGCCGTTATTGCGCCTCGTCTGAAATCACTCGATGAAATCAAAGACAAGGCGCTGATGATCCACGTTGGCGGCGATAATATGTCCGATCAACCTAAACCGCTGGGCGGTGGCGGTGAACGCTATGCCTGTGGTGTTATTAAGTAGTTAAGAGGCCAGCGTACCTTGCGGCGGTGCTTGCTCAAGTTGCGAAAGCGAGCAGTATAGCCGCCAGATAATCGCTGCCAGCTCACGGGCGGCAGGCTGATGATGCCGGGCAAGGCTGTCACAAATCCGCTGTAATTCTTCAAGTGTGGCTGCCAGCGATTTTTGCTGAACGCCACGCTCACTCATCACTCCCCGCAACAGCGAAATACAGTTATCCCGCACTTGTGATAACGGATCAGAACGTGACTCCCACTCGCGTAATTGCCAGACAACATGCGAACAGTTCAGTAGCACCACCCCCCAACGTAATAACCAACGGCGCGCCAGCGCATCCTGGCTGTTGCTCAACTGACTGACGTGATGATAAGTGAGAGATTCAAATTCGTTCTCGCTGTGTATCGGACGACGGCTGAGTTGATCGACAAAATCCCGGCGCAGGGCGCGAATATGGCGACGGCTTTTGCGGGCATCCGACCCAGGTCGCAGAATGGCAAACGCTAACCACGCCAACGCCACACCAACGATTTTCGCCAGATTATCATTGAGAAAATCGGCAAAATCATACACCGGCGGGTTGGTAACGGCGATAAACGAGCCCATAAAAACAATCAGTTGCCCCCATAATGCGGCTTGTTTTGGTATTTGTATCTTGAGTAGCTGCATCGTTGCCAGCAGGGGGAAAAGAAACAGCAAAAATTGCCACAGCTCGCTAATTTGAACCATCAGGCCAAATTTAACCACAAAGCTAAAGAACGACAGCAATACCAGTGTGCGCATCAGTAGCGTCAATGACTTAAACGGCGCTGCAACGGCGGAATAAAGGACGCAGCTAATCGCAGCCAGGGTTAAGGCATTGGCTCCGGCATCCCATTGCGAGGCAATACTCCACGCACCAATCAACATCAACGTACAAAATGTCCGCAGCCCGCTCCACATGGCTTCTGCATTATCGGTATGACGTGCCAGCCCGGACGCGCGAGGGAGTCTGGTTTGATCATCTACGCCGCTTTGCAGACGATGTAATTCCTGACTACTTTGCAGATAAAGGCGGCAAAAATAACGTAGTCGCTGCCAGAAGGCGACGTGCCGGTAGTCAGCTGAGTTCGTCGGGCGTAACGGGGCAATAATGCGTGCGACGGTGTAAAAATCCGTTTGCCCGCTGGCGAGGGCCGTTAGCAACTGTTCAAGAATTTCCCGTATAGCACCAGGGGGGGATGGCCAGTTGAGCAACATACGCCGCAAGCTCGAAATGACGCTGGTCATGCGTAACTGCTGGTGGAGTAACGCATTGAGGCGCGCGTTTTGCTGGCGGAAGCGATAGTGGCTCCAGAAAGCCTGGATACGCAGCAAATTCATGGTCAGTATTTGCCCAATCACCCCTTCATGTGCGGTACGAATGGCATCGGTTGTTTCAGGCTGCCAGAGTAAACTGGCATGTTCCAGTAAACGGGCGTGCATGTTTTTCAATGCGGTTAAAAGGGCAGTGGCATCGGAAGTGCTCGGCAGAATCATCATCATCATCCCACCGCAGAGAATACCGACGATCACTTCGCAAACGCGCGCCTGGGCGATGTCCCACAACTGGCTTGCTTCAGTGATATTGACCATCGGGAAGGCGATAATCGCAGCTGTGTAACCCGCCAGTTGAAACGCATAGGCCACGTTATTCGTGAAATGCGCGCAGGCCCAGGTACAAAAACCAAGCCATGCCGACATGCTCAACAGGAAGAACCACGGTTCGTTAAGAGTATGCCCGGCAAGGATTAGCGCCGCGATAGCCCCCAGCAAACTGCCAGCGATGCGCCCCAGGCTTTTGCTGATGACACCGCCAACTGTCGGAAAGCTCACTACCGCGGCTGACGTCATCGCCCAATAGGGCTCGTCCAGATTTAAATAATAAGCAACAGTCAGCGCCAGACACATGGCAAGGGTATTGCGCAACGCATAGCGCCATTGTGCCAGCGTGGCCTTAAACCAGGGCAGATTGCGCAGAGACCATGACCAGGCGTTCATTACTGACCTACTGCGATACTACAGGTCGTGCCGGATACCAGCGTGACATCGCTGGGAACATTATCAAGGGCAAAGCGAACCGGGACGCGCTGGGCGAGGCGAACCCAGGGAACGTTAGGTTTAACGTCTGGAATCAGGCTGGAATCGTTTTCCACACTCTGATCATAAATTGCCCGACCGATACTGGAGACGTGACCCTGTAACGTTTTGTTGTCGCTATAGAGCGTAATGTGTGCTGGCGCACCGTCGCGGATATGCCGCAATTTGGTTTCTTCAAAATAACCAATGACGTAAAACGAGTGACTGTCCACGAGGGCAAACAGCGGTTTTCCTGTGTCAGCGTAGTCGCCGATGCGGGTAGTGAGGTTGGTGACCCATCCGCTGACCGGGGCGCGAATTTCCGTTTGTGCCAATTGCCATTGTGCTTGTTTCAGCGTTGCTTGTGCGGCATCGACACTGGCCTGCATCGCTTTAACATTGAGGTTTGCCGTATCCAGCTCTTCGGCAGAGATAAAATTTTGCGAGAGATGACGGCGGCGGTTGGCCTCATTATTGGCTCTGGCAAGATCAGATTGCGCTTTCGCCAGTTGGGCCTGGGCATTCAGTTCGGCAATCTGGAAGGGTGTTTTATCGATAGTGAACAGAATATCGCCAGCGTTAACCAACTGGTTGTCTTTTATATTCATCGCAACAATACGTCCGGACACTTGTGGGGTGATAGCGACCTGTTCCGCGCGTATTTTGCCATCCCGCGTCCACGGTGACTGCATGTAATAGTTCCAGAGCCACCATCCGGCGAGAACGGCAACTACTGCTACAATTATTGTTGAGAAATACTTAATGGTTTTAATTGACATAGTTACCACGCAATCAATATTGCCAGGGCGGAGCATACGCAGATCGCAAACAGCGACAAATCCATTAACAAGGGATGCCAGATGTCGCCCGCGTAGATCCAGTCGCGAAGCAGGCGGTGCAGGACAAGCCAGACGACGAATCCAAGCGCGAAGGCTTTGAAAAACGGAGGAAAGTAGACGGATGCACCGAACACCAGATCTTGTAGGGGCAATCCTGTTGCACTATGCATAAACTTCACAAAATAGATTCCTTTGAGGCTGAGTTTATTGCTTTAGATTAATAAATATTGTTTATGTGAGAGAAAATTACTCGCTATTTCTGAAAAGCATGTCTGACGGTAAGCAAATGCAGCAATCCATTTGTTTTAGCAATACAATTGCTGCACACTATTCTAAAAGCCGTATAATATCTTAGCAAGCTAATTATAAGGAGATGAAATTGGAATCGCCACTAGGTTCTGATCTGGCACGGTTGGTGCGCATATGGCGTGCTCTGATAGACCATCGCCTGAAACCCCTGGAGTTAACGCAAACCCATTGGGTGACGTTGCATAATATACATCAGTTACCTCCAGACCAGTCGCAAATTCAACTGGCAAAAGCGATTGGCATTGAGCAGCCATCACTGGTTCGTACGTTGGACCAACTGGAAGAAAAAGGGTTAATTTCGCGTCAAACTTGTCCCAGCGATCGGCGGGCCAAACGTATTAAACTGACGGAAAAGGCGGAGCCGCTGATTAGCGAAATGGAAGCTGTTATTAACAAGACCCGGGCGGAAATTTTGGATGGGATTTCAGCAGAGGAACTGGAACAACTGATTAGGCTCATTGCAAAACTTGAGCATAATATTACTGAGTTACAGGCCAAAGGGTGAAATAAAGGGGGCGTGTGGCCAGGTAGCTGACCACACGTCAACTTGTTTAGCGCGGGGAAACCGTCACCTGGCTGCCGTTGCTAGCCAGAACGACACGTTGTCCCGGAGAGAAATGGGTATTGCCCTGTTTCTGTACCACCATGATGGTGTTGCCATCATCTTTACGAATTTCCAGCTCCACACCCTGTGTTTTGTTCATTGCGCTCTGTACGCCCTGACCGGCTACACCACCCGCGACGGCACCTGCTGCGGTAGCCAAAGAGCGTCCAGTACCGCCACCAACGGTATTACCAAGAAAACCACCGAGAACCGCACCGCCAATTGCGCCGATGACGTTGGAATCATCACCGCCCTGAATCTGTACCTGCCGTACGTTCACGATTGTGCCGTAGCTGACATTCTGCACTTGCTTCGCTTCAGAGGCAGTATAAACATCGCCAGATAGGGTATCGTTGTTAACACAACCAACAAGAGAAAGACCTACCATTGATACAACCAGTACGCGTTTAATCATTGAAAAATCTCCTGATTACCATGAAACGCCTCACAAGCATCCCTAATGGTCAAAGTAAACCGCATTAGTATAACCATGATTACATGTTCCACTAAAACATGATTAAATCATAATTAGAGTAGGGTTAACCAAGTATAAACAAAACATTCATATTAGTTATTGATGTGAATATAATCTTTTACTACCAACGATAAAAATCGGCTCTTATGCATGGAATTCGCGAAAGGTTTGTGTTTGAGTGGAACGCAAACATCAGGTTGAAAAAGGATGAACTATGAAATCAGGCCGCTTTATTGGTGTTATGTCAGGTACTAGCCTGGATGGTGTCGATGTTGTGTTAGCGACGATCGATGAACACCGGGTGGCGCAGCTGGCGAGTTTGAGCTGGCCGATTCCCCCATCACTCAAACAGGCGGTGCTGGATATTTGCCAGGGGCAACAGCTTACGCTCTCCCAGTTTGGTCAACTGGATACCCGACTTGGCTGCTTGTTTGCGGATGCCGTTAATGCACTATTAAAAGCAGAAAATTTACAGCCGAAAGATATCGTAGCTATCGGTTGTCATGGCCAGACCGTCTGGCACGAACCCACGGGCGTTGCGCCACATACGCTACAGATTGGTGATAACAATCAAATTGTTGCGCGGACTGGAATTACCGTCGTCGGGGATTTTCGCCGTCGCGATATCGCCTTAGGTGGCCAGGGCGCACCGCTGGTACCTGCTTTTCATCAGGCATTGCTGGCCCATCCAACTGAGCGGCGAATGGTGCTTAATATTGGTGGTATTGCCAATCTGTCACTACTCATACCAGGGATGCCGGTAGGTGGCTACGATACCGGACCGGGCAACATGCTAATGGACGCATGGATCTGGCGTCAGGTCGGTAAACCTTACGATAAAGACGCTGAGTGGGCGCGGGCGGGTAAGGTTATTCTGCCGCTGCTGCAAAAAATGCTTAGCGATCCCTATTTTTCCCAGCCAGCACCCAAAAGCACCGGGCGCGAATACTTTAACTATGCCTGGCTGGAGCGCCATCTACGCGATTTCCCTGGCCTGGATGCGCGAGATGTCCAGGCAACACTGGCGGAACTTACCGCCGTGACCATTTCTGAACAAGTCTTGTTGAGCGGTGGCTGCGATCGATTGATGGTATGTGGTGGCGGAAGTCGCAATCCGCTGCTCATGGCGAGGCTGGCTGCATTACTGCCCGGTACTGAAGTGACCTCCACCGATGCCGTTGGCATTAGCGGCGATGACATGGAAGCGTTAGCCTTCGCATGGCTTGCCTGGCGAACGCTGGCTGGGCTGCCCGGCAATCTACCTTCCGTTACCGGCGCAAGCGAGGAAACGGTATTGGGCGCTATTTTCCCTGCAAACCCGCGATATCAGAGTTAACTGAATTTTTCTTACTGCGTCTGCCGTTACACTTGGAAGTTGAGGAGGGCGTTTTTGCCCTCCGGACCAGGAAAGTCTTCGGGATATGTTTATGAAAAAACTGTTACTACTTTGTCTGCCGCTATTTCTTACCGGCTGTGGCGCGTTTAATCAACTGGTTGAGCGCATGCAAACTGATACGCTGGAATACCAGTGTGATGAAAAACCGTTGACGGTCAAACTGAATAATCCGCGTCAGGAAGTTAGTTTTGTTTACGATAATCAACTGCTGCACCTTAAACAGGGGATTTCAGCTTCTGGCGCACGTTATACCGACGGTATCTACGTTTTCTGGTCAAAAGGTGATGAGGCGACGGTCTATAAACGTGACCGCATCGTCTTGAATAACTGTCAGTTACAAAATCCGCAGCGTTGAGATTTTTCCAGGGGCGGCGCACAATAGCGTCACCCACTGACAATTTGTAAAGAAAACCATGGCTGATAACGACGAATTGCAGCAAATCGCGCATCTGCGCCGCGAATACACTAAAGGCGGTTTACGCCGCCGCGATCTTCCCGCCGATCCTTTAACCCTTTTTGAACGCTGGCTTTCTCAGGCCTGTGAAGCCAAACTGGCCGACCCTACTGCGATGGTCGTCGCTACCGTTGATGAACATGGCCAACCCTATCAGCGCATTGTTTTACTAAAACATTACGATGAAAAAGGGATGGTGTTTTACACCAACCTCGGCAGCCGTAAAGCACACCAAATCGAAAATAATCCGCGCGTTAGCCTGCTTTTCCCATGGCATACCCTGGAACGTCAGGTGATGGTTATCGGTAAAGCGGAACGTCTTTCGACTCTCGAAGTGATGAAATATTTTCATAGCCGCCCGCGTGATAGCCAGATTGGCGCGTGGGTATCGAAGCAGTCCAGCCGTATTTCTGCGCGTGGGATCCTTGAAAGCAAATTCCTGGAATTGAAGCAGAAGTTTCAGCAGGGCGAAGTGCCGTTGCCGAGCTTTTGGGGCGGTTTTCGCGTCAGCCTTGAACAGATTGAGTTCTGGCAGGGCGGTGAGCATCGGCTGCATGACCGCTTTTTGTACCAGCGTGAAAACGAGGCGTGGAAAATCGATCGCCTCGCACCCTGAAAAGATGCAAAAATCTTGCTTTAATCGCTGGTACTCCTGATTCCGGCACTTTATTCTATGTCTCTTTCGCATCTGGCGAAAAGTCGTGTACCGGCAAAGGTGCAGTCGTTATATACATGGAGATTTTGATGGCAAGCAGTAACTTGATTAAACAATTGCAAGAGCGGGGGCTGGTGGCCCAGGTGACGGACGAAGAAGCGTTAGCAGAGCGACTGGCGCAAGGCCCGATCGCGCTCTATTGCGGCTTCGATCCTACCGCTGACAGCTTGCATTTGGGGCATCTTGTTCCATTGTTATGCCTGAAACGCTTCCAGCAGGCGGGCCACAAGCCGGTTGCGCTGGTAGGCGGCGCCACGGGTCTGATTGGCGACCCGAGCTTCAAAGCTGCCGAGCGTAAGCTGAACACTGAAGAAACTGTTCAGGAGTGGGTGGACAAAATCCGCAAGCAGGTTGCCCCGTTCCTCGATTTCGACTGCGGAGAAAACTCTGCTATCGCAGCGAACAACTATGACTGGTTCGGCAATATGAATGTGCTGACCTTCCTGCGCGATATAGGCAAACACTTCTCCGTTAACCAGATGATCAACAAAGAAGCGGTTAAACAGCGTCTCAACCGTGAAGATCAGGGGATTTCGTTTACCGAGTTTTCCTACAACCTGTTGCAGGGCTATGACTTTGCCTGCCTGAACAAACAGTACGGTGTGGTGCTGCAAATCGGCGGTTCTGACCAGTGGGGTAACATCACCTCTGGTATCGATCTGACCCGTCGTCTGCATCAGAACCAGGTGTTTGGCCTGACCGTTCCTCTTATCACCAAAGCAGACGGTACTAAGTTCGGTAAAACTGAAGGTGGCGCAGTATGGCTGGATCCGAAGAAAACCAGTCCGTACAAGTTCTACCAGTTCTGGATCAATACTGCTGATGCTGACGTTTACCGCTTCCTGAAGTTCTTTACCTTTATGAGCATTGAAGAGATCAATGCCCTCGAAGAAGAAGACAAAAACAGCGGTAAAGCGCCACGCGCTCAGTATGTGCTTGCGGAGCAGGTGACGCGTCTGGTTCACGGTGAAGAAGGTTTGCAAGCTGCGAAACGTATTACCGAGTGCCTGTTCAGCGGTTCTCTGAGTGCGCTGAGTGAAGCGGACTTCGAACAACTGGCGCAGGACGGCGTACCGATGGTAGAGATGGAAAAAGGCGCTGATCTGATGCAGGCGTTGGTTGATTCTGAACTGCAACCTTCCCGTGGTCAGGCGCGTAAAACTATCGCCTCTAATGCCATCACCATTAATGGTGAAAAACAGTCCGATCCAGAATACTTCTTTAAAGAAGAAGATCGTCTGTTTGGTCGTTATACCTTACTTCGTCGCGGCAAAAAGAATTACTGTCTGATTTGCTGGAAATAATGCATTAAGTGGAAAGGGGGGGTGAGAAATCACTCCCCCTGATTTTTATACAGGGAACACGATGAAAAATATTCTCGCTATCCAGTCTCACGTTGTCTATGGTCATGCGGGTAACAGTGCGGCAGAGTTTCCAATGCGCCGCCTGGGCGCGAATGTCTGGCCGCTCAACACCGTTCAATTTTCTAATCACACCCAATACGGCAAATGGACCGGCTGTGTTATGCCGCCCAGCCATTTAACCGAAATTGTGCAAGGCATTGCTGCCATCGATAAGTTGCACACTTGTGATGCTGTATTAAGCGGCTATCTGGGGTCGGCCGAGCAGGGCGAGCATATCCTCGGTATTGTCCGTCAGGTGAAAGCGGCGAACCCGCAGGCGAAATATTTTTGCGATCCGGTAATGGGACACCCCGAAAAAGGCTGTATCGTTGCGCCAGGTGTGGCGGAGTTCCACGTGCGTCACGGTCTTCCTGCCAGCGATATCATCGCGCCAAATCTGGTTGAGCTGGAAATCCTCTGCGAGCATCCGGTACATAACGTCGAAGATGCGGTTAAAGCTGCGCGCGAACTTATTGCTCAGGGGCCTGAAATCGTACTGGTGAAACATCTGGCGCGTGCCGGTTACAGCACAGAACGTTTTGAAATGCTGCTGGTCACTGCCGATGAAGCATGGCATATCGACCGTCCTCTGGTAGATTTTGGCTCGCGTCAGCCAGTAGGCGTCGGTGATGTGACGAGCGGGTTACTGCTGGTGAAACTACTACAAGGCGCAACGTTGCAGCAGGCGCTGGAGCATGTGACCGCGGCGGTATACGAAATTATGGTAACCACCAAAGCAATGCAGGAATATGAGCTGCAAGTTGTAGCAGCCCAGGATCGTATTGCTAAACCAGAACACTACTTCAGTGCGACGAAGCTCTGAAAAGTGTCTTGTCGGCCCACAGTATCCTGCGGGCCGATAACCATTACTGCAAGCCTTCCGCAGTTAGCGCGGCTTTTACCGTCGGACGTTCAGCCATACGCTGCATATAGGCGGCAATATGATCTAAACCTTCCAGATTCAATTTCACCCCATATGCCCAGCGCAGTACAGTAAACAGATAGGCGTCAGCAATAGTAAAACGTTGCCCGCAAATCCAGTGATCCTCTTTCAGCGCATCGTTAACGTACTGCAGTTTTTTCTCCAGCTGTGCGCGTGCAGTCGGTTTGAACTCTTCCGGTGTAGCCGGGTGAAACAGCGGAGTAAAGCCTTTATGCAACTCAGTGGCGATATAGTTCAGCCATTCGATGGTTTTATAGCGAGAAATACTGTTTACCGGAGCCAGTAACTGGCGGTCGGGGACGCTGTCGGCAAGATACTGCATAATGGCCACGCCTTCCGTGAGCAGAGTGCCATCGTCCAGCAGCAGAGCAGGAACCTGCCCTTTAGGATTAATCGCAAAGTAATCATCGCCGTTTTCCAGACGTTTTTTCATTAAATCCACACTGGTGAGCGTAAAGTCCTTTCCGCTCTCACGCAGGATGATATGGGAAGCAAGAGAGCAGGCGCCCGGTTTGTAGAACAGTTTCATCGGTAACTCCTTTTGGCTGTGGTTTAAAGTATGGTAGTGCGTTGCTGAACAAAAAAAAAGCCGCTAACGAAAAGTTAGCGGCTTGTAAAAGAGTTTCCCTGAAATTTACGCTACGGCAGCTTTCGCCGCTTTATCAGCAGCATCGTCCTGAGTCATACGATGCAGTTTCGGCGCGGTCAGCAGCATCAGCACTGCAATAACAGCAGTAGCAACACCAATCTGTAAGAATACGCGGCCATATACTTCCAGCGACATCAGCGGATCGGTTACGTTATCCGGTACAGCCATCATACCCGCAACATAACCACCAATCAGGTTTGCACCGGCAGTGGTCAGGAACCAGCTACCCATAATAAAGCCCATCAGACGCTGTGGAACGAGCTGCGCAACCATTGCCAGACCCAGACCGGAGATCATCAGTTCACCGATACTCTGCAGGCCATAGCTTGCGACCAGCCAGCTTACAGACACGATACCGGCGTCAGAGGCGAATTTCGCGCCCAGTGGCAGGATCAGGAACGCGCCAGAACACATCACCATACCGATAGCAAACTTAGTCGGCATCGGCAGGGTATCGCCCATCTTGTTATAGATAGCGGCGAGAATCGGGCTACCAATGATGATCCAGAACGGGTTCAGTGCCTGATACTGTTCAGGTTCTACTGCCAGGCCCAGAATGGTGTGCTCAACGTTACGGATTGCAAAGAAGTTCAGAGACGTCGGCATCTGGCTGTACAGCACGAAGAAGATGATTGCTTCAAGCATCAGGATGAAAGCAACGATCATTTTACGACGTGCAGCACCTTTCATTGCAAAGGCTTCTTTACCGAAGATAACCACGATACCGAAGGCAACAACGCCCAGCGCCATACGCGCAACGTCCTGGTTGTGCAGCAGCCAGGTGGCAATAGCAATCAGCGCGACAACACCAATAATGGTTAACAGCAGATTGCGGTAGTTGATCGGCTCGAAGTCAGGTTTTGAACCGTACTGCTTAACCCAGCGTTGGCAAAAGGCGAAGTTAACGATGGTGATCAACAGACCAACTACGCTAAGGGCGAATGCGACGCTCCAGCCATACTTGGCTGCTAACCACGGCGTTGCAATCATAGAGAAGAATGAACCGATGTTGACGGACATGTAGTACATGGTGAATGCACCGTCCAGACGTGGATCGTTTTTCTCGTAGCAAGTTGACAGCAGTGAAGACGGGTTGGCTTTAAACAGGCCGTTACCGACCGCAATTGCCGCCATACCCATATAGACGATACCGGCATCGTGACCAGACCAGGCAACCAGCGCATAGCCAATAGCCAGCACAATAGCACCAAGCATAATGACGCGTTTTGTACCCAGTACTTTATCGCCTAACCAACCACCAATAGCGACAAGACCATAAACCAGGGCGCTAAAGGAAGAGAAAAGTGTGATTGAATCCGCTTCGGACATACCCAGTTGTTTAACCAGGTAAACAGCCATAATTCCTTGTAGGCCGTAATAACCAAAGCGTTCCCATAACTCGATCGAGAAGATGAGATAGAACGCCTTCGGTTGTTTGAAAGCGTTCAAACTAACGCTTTCTGTTGGTTTTTGGTTTGCAGTGGACACTTTTACCTCTTTTTTTACATCCCATATTAACGGGGGTGCTTTCTCGCGTGATGTCTAATAAACATACGCGCAATTGTTATAGTGGGAGGGGAAACGGCAGGTAATGTTCACTATCTTGCACTTTCAGACAAGTCCTTTGTAATAATCTGTTACATATAACTGGCATGGAGAAATCATCGGCCCATTGAAATGTTATCCAGCGTTAAATTTTTCAAAAAACGCAACGGCAGATTTTTTCACTACCAGAAGAGGGGGAATACTGATATTTGGCGATATGTTCTACTGTAAGGTGTTTTATGTAGTGAGATAGTCCATTATCTGAAAAATAGACAGTGTAATGTTTTGTAGGTTTATGCCCTGGTTGAATCAATGCCTTGTCAAATTTAACTTAAATAGAGCAAAATTTTTACATAATGACATCAATGTGATTTTGATCACGAATAGATAGAAAATTTCGCTATTAAAAAAACAATTAACCTGCATTTTTGGTTATTCACAAACGGATTGCCTGACAATGATGCCGCGAGGCGGCATCATTGACGTTAACAAGATGTTTTATAAGAGGATGAGAAATAGTTATCAATGGGATAACGATGTTACCCCTTTTCGTCAGATGCCAACTTTCTCTTTGTATTCACAAAGATCTTCAATAATGCAGGAGCCACAGCGAGGCTTGCGGGCAATACAGGTGTAACGCCCGTGGAGGATTAACCAGTGGTGGCAATCGACTTTGAATTCTGCCGGAACCACTTTGAGTAGTTTTTCTTCAACCTGTTCGACATTTTTCCCCGGTGCAAATTGGGTGCGATTACAGACGCGGAAAATGTGCGTATCTACAGCAATGGTCGGCCAACCGAAAGCAGTATTCAATACCACGTTTGCTGTTTTACGCCCTACACCGGGCAGGGCTTCCAGCGCAGCGCGATCTTCCGGAACTTCGCCATTATGCTGTTCGAGCAAAATACGGCAGGTTTTGATGATATTTTCTGCTTTGCTGTTATATAGCCCAATGGTTTTGATATACGTTTTAACCCCATCAACGCCCAGTTCGAGCATTGCGGCAGGTGTATTGGCCACCGGGTAAAGCTTTGCCGTCGCCTTATTGACGCTGACATCGGTCGCCTGAGCGGAAAGCAGTACAGCAATCAGCAATTCAAAAGGCGAACTGAAATTAAGTTCGGTTGTAGGATGAGGGTTGTTCTCACGCAGGCGAGTGAGGATCTCCAGTCGTTTTGCTTTGTTCATCAGACATTCCCTGTTTCACCGTTTGGCAACTCGCGTGTAGCAGCTGCTTCAGCACGGCGCTTTTTCATTCTTTCATCAATCAGATATTTTCCCGCCAGCATCAGCCCCAGACCAATGAATGCGCCTGGCGGTAACATTGCTAACAGGAAGGGAGAATCGGTATGGAAGATCTCTACCCGCAGTACTTTGGCCCAGCTACCTAACAGCGCATCGGCACCGTCAAACAATGTTCCGTTGCCGATGATTTCGCGTAGTGAACCCAGTACGAACATGGCGCAGGTTGCGCCCATGCCTATCGAAAAACCATCAAGTGCGGAGAGCGCCGGACCTTTTTTTGCGGCGAAAGCTTCCGCACGGCCAACAACGATACAGTTAGTGACAATCAGAGGAATAAAAATCCCTAACGATTGATACAGGCCAAAGGCGTATGCGTTAATCAGCATTTGTACGGCGCTGACCACCGAGGCGATGATCATCACGTAAATCGGGATTCGGATTTCGGCTGGCGTCCAGTGACGCAGCGTCGAGATGGTCAGGTTGGTGAGAGTCAACACCAGCGTTGTCGCAAGCCCTAAACCCAGTGCGTTGGTGGCAGTGGAAGTGACCGCCAGCAGCGGACAGAGGCCAAGTAACTGGACCAGTGCGGAGTTGTTCTTCCATAACCCCTGAACAATAACGTCTTTAATTTCGCTCACGGTTTATTCTCCACAGGCAGGAAGCTGAGAAAGTTGTGCTGGCAACGTTTGGGCAAACAATCCGGCGCGTTTTACCGCATTCACCACCGCGCGAGGCGTAATGGTCGCTCCGGTGAACTGGTCGAAATCACCACCATCTTTCTTCACTGCCCAGTGAGCGTCATCCGCGCCGCTGATATTTTTACCCGCGAAATGGGTGATCCAGTCAGAAAGGCGCAGTTCGATTTTGTCGCCAAGTCCCGGCGTTTCGTGATGTTCTGTCACGCGGGTGCCAAGTACCGTGCCGTTAAAATCGGCCCCAACCAACAACTGAATCGCACCAGAATAACCATCTGGTGCGGTTGCCTCCAGAACGGCAGCTACTGGTTTATCATCCTTTTTCGCGATGTAAATCCGATGCTCGCCTTTTCCTAACGCAGACGCAGTTACTATATAGCAACTTTGGGCCAGCTCGTTGTTATAGCGATCGGCTGGTAACACCTGATCAAATAACGCTTTTTGTTGCAGGCTAGCCTGTTCAGCAATCGTGGCTTTGGTCATCTGGTTGATGGCAGCCGTTAAACCTGTTGAACCAGCGGCGAACAGCGCCAGCGTAATACCGTGTTTTCGGATAGTCTTCAGCATGGTTTATCCTTTGCGATGGCCGTATACGCGTGGACGCGTGTAGTAATCGATCAGAGGAACCGTGATGTTTGCCAGCAGGACAGCAAAGGCAACGCCGTCAGGATAGCCGCCGAAACTGCGGATCAGCCAGACTAATAATCCCGCCAGCGCACCGAAAATCAGACGACCACGATTGGTGGTAGACGCGGTGACTGGATCGGTCAGAATAAAGAATGCACCGAGCATGGTCGCGCCAGACAGCAGATGAATCTGCGGTGAAACTAGTGTTTCCGGAGAGAACAACCAACCCAGCGTTGCGCACAGGGCCAGTGTCACTAAGAAACTGACGGGAATATGCCAACGAATCGCTTTCTGCCATAGCAGCCACACGCCACCAACCAGCCATGCGAGGTTTACCCATTGCCAGCCAGCGCCCGCGAGAACACCGCTGTAAATTGGATACTGCATAATCTGTTCAACCGAATGACCGGCGCGTACAGATGTTTTGAATGTATCCAGCGGTGTCGCCTGGCTAATGCCATCGATACCTAAGCGAAGTGTGTTCATATCACCACCACTGGCGGTATGACCGCTGAAGATAATCTGTACAGCATCAATGAATCCAGGGACGTTGACCGCAATCTCATGCGGCGGCAACCAGCTGGTCATCTGTACCGGGAAGGAGATCAGTAATACCACATAACCAATCATTGCCGGGTTAAACGGATTTTGCCCCAGACCGCCATACAGCTGTTTAGCGATAATTACGGCAAACACAGTGCCGAGTACCACCATCCACCACGGCGCAAGAGGCGGAATACTTACCGCCAGTAATAAGCCCGTTAGCAATGCTGAGTTATCTTTTAAGGTTGCCGTTACAGATTGCTTGCGCAGTTTGAGTACGAGGGCTTCGGCTAAGAGTGCACTGACCGAGGCCAACAGGAGTTGAACGAGAGTACCCCAGCCAAAAAACCACAGTTGCGCAGCGATACCAGGGACGGTTGCGACTAGTACCAGCAGCATTATGCGCGATGTCTGGCGCTGGTTATGGGTATAAGGGGAGCTAGCTATTCTGAATACCATTTAGTCCTCGTTTACAACCTTTTGCTGAGCGGCTTTTTTTGCCTGAACCCGGGCGATAGCGGCGGCAACTGCAGCTTTGCGGGGATCAACCTGTTCTTCCTGCTCTCCGTTGGCCTGCTGCTGTTCCAGCTTGCGCGCTTTAGCGCGGGCGATAGCGGCGGCAACTGCAGCTTTGCGGGGATCAACCTGTTCTTCCTGCTCTCCGTTGGCCTGCTGCTGTTCCAGCTTGCGCGCTTTAGCGCGGGCGATAGCAGCTTCAACGGCAGCTTTACGCGGATCAACCTGTTCCTGCGGTTCTTCGTTAGCAGGCTGCTGTTCCAGCTTGCGCGATTTAGCGCGGGCGATAGCAGCTTCAACGGCAGCCTTGCGCGGATCAACCTGTTCCTGCGGTTCTTCGTTAGCAGGCTGCTGTTCCAGCTTGCGCGCTTTGGCGCGGGCGATAGCGGCTTCAACGGCAGCTTTACGCGGATCAACCTGTTCCTTCGGTTCTTCGTTAGCAGGCTGCTGTTCCAGCTTGCGCGCTTTGGCACGGGCAATAGCGGCTTCAACGGCGGCTTTACGCGGATCAACCTGTTCCTGCGGTTCTTCGTTAGCAGGCTGTTGCTCCTGCTTGCGAGCTTTAGCACGGGCGATAGCCGCTTCGACGGCAGCTTTACGCGGGTCAACCTGTTCCTGCGGCTCTTCGTTAGCAGGCTGTTGCTCCTGCTTGTGTGCTTTGGCGCGAGCAATTGCGGCTTCCACTGCCGCTTTCCGCGGATCGGCAACGGTTGCGGCTTCGTTAGTCTGTTGCAATTCAGCCTGTTTCGCTCTGGCTTGCGCTTTACGCGCTTCCCGTGCCGCAATAATCGCGCTGTTATCCGGGCGTTCGCCCGCTTTAATCACAATAGGCTGTGTGGCCTGGGCCTGTTTTTCTTTTACGCGTGCCAGTGCGGCAGCAATCGCATCTTTGTCTTTGGCCGCAGGTTGAACCGCCGCGTTCTTGTGTCGTTCAAGACGTGCGGCTTTTTCACGTTCCAGACGTGCCTGACGAGCTTCAAAGCGTGCTTTTGCTTCGGCTGCGCGTTTTTCTTCCTGACGAATGGCGGCAATCTCGGCTTTTTCCTGACGGAAATATTGCACAAGAGGGATATTGCTTGGGCAAACCCACGCACAGGCCCCGCATTCAATACAATCGGCAATGTTATGTGTAGTGGCTTTATCGTGCTGCTGGCCTTTGCTGAACCAGTACAACTGTTGCGGCAGGAGATCTGCAGGGCAGGCATCAGCACAGGCGCTACAACGGATGCAGCTTTGTTCTTCCTGTGGTTCGCCAAGTTCATTGGCAGACGGTGCCAGTAAACAGTTGGTGATTTTTACGACCGGAACATCCAGCCACGGCAAGGTAAAGCCCATTAGCGGGCCGCCCATAATCACCATTTGATCGGCAGAAGGGCAGAATCCTGCATCGTTCAATAAATGACGAACCGGCGTACCCAGTCGTGCCCAGACGTTGCCGGGGCGTGCAATTGCTTCGCCAGTCAGCGTCACGACACGCTCGGTAATCGGCTCGCCATCAATAACGGCTCGTTTCACTGCGTAAGCCGTGCCGACGTTTTGCATTAACACGCCGATATCTGATGAACGACCGCCGTGTGGAACCTGCTTTCCGGTCAGGATGTAGGTTAACTGTTTGGCGCCGCCAGAGGGATATTTGGTCGGAATAACTCGCAGAGAAATATCGTGAGAATCCGCCAACACTGCACGCAGCATGGAAATTGCCTGCGGTTTGTTATCTTCAATTCCGATCAGAATTTCGCGTGGCTGTAGAATATGCCCGAGAATGCGAATACCTTCTACGACCTGGGCGGCGCAATCCTGCATCAAACGGTCATCGGCGGTAATATACGGCTCGCATTCTGCGGCATTAATGATCAACGTTTCGATTTTATCGCCGCCGCCCTGCAATTTAACGCCAGTAGGGAAGCCAGCACCACCCAGTCCGGCGACGCCAAATTGATGAATGCGTTCGATTAATTCTTCCCGAGTGCGTGAGCGGTAATCGGTCCAACCGTCACGTGGGATCCAGCAATCTTCCCCATCGGCGTCAATAATCACGCTTAATTCAGCCAATGCCGATGGATGGGCAGTAGAGTGGGGCGCAACAGCCGTAACGGTGCCAGACGTTGGTGCGTGAACCGGTAGCATTTTGCCGCGTCCACGGGTGAGTGGCTGTCCGCGCAGTACCTTATCACCAACGTTAACGCACAGCTCGCCTTCAGCACCAATATGCTGTTTCAGTGGAATAACAAATCGCTGCGCCAGTGGAACCTGGCGTAGGGGAGTACCGTTGGACTGAGTTTTCATCTCCGGTGGATGAATACCGCCATCGAAGTCCCAGATTTTATTTTTTTTGAAAGCAGAGAATAACTTAAGCATGGTGTTCCACGGGAATGATGCGCACGGGAATGGTGTTCAGATCCCATTTCCAGCTGTCTGGCGTTTCTGCAACCGGTTGTAAGGAGATGCAATGCGTTGGGCATGGGTCTACACACAGATTACAACCTGTGCACAGATCGCTCATGACGGTATGCATTGCTCGGGTAGCGCCGACAATGGCGTCCACCGGACACGCCTGAATACACTTAGTGCAGCCAATACAGTTATTTTCATCGATAACCGCTACCATACGCGCAGGCGTCAACTCCTGCGCTTCGCCATCCAGCGGCTGTGGTTCGACGTTGAGCAACTCGGCAATTTTCAGCATTACAGCTTCGCCACCAGGGGCGCAGCGGTTGATTTTTTCACCGTTGCAACTGATAGCCTCCGCATACGGCCGGCAGCCAGGATAACCGCATTGACCACACTGGCTCTGCGGTAAAATTTCGTCAATTTTCTCAACGACCGGATCGTCTTCCACCGCAAAACGGCGGGAGGCATAACCCAGAATGGCGCCAAACGCCAGGCCCAGCAGGCTGATGGCGGCAACGGCAATCCAGATAGCATTCATTACAACTTCACCAAACCACTAAAGCCCATAAAGGCCAGAGACATAAGACCTGCGGTAATCAGCGCAATGGCATTACCACGAAAAGGTGCCGGGACATCAGCCACAGCCAGGCGCTCGCGGATGGCTGCGAAAAGCACCATCACCAACGAGAAGCCGACAGCTGCTGAAAAACCGTACAGCGCCGACTGCAAGAAATTATGCCCGAGATTAATATTCAGCAACGCGACACCAAGCACCGCACAGTTGGTGGTAATAAGCGGCAGAAAAATCCCCAGCAGACGATAAAGCACCGGGCTGGTTTTACGCACCACCATCTCGGTGAACTGCACCACTACAGCGATCACTAAAATAAACGCTAACGTGCGCAGGTAAATCAGGTTGAGTGGAATCAAGATCCACGTGTCGATAAGCCAGGCGCAGATTGACGCCAGCGTCATCACAAATGTTGTTGCCAGCCCCATCCCCATTGCAGTTTCCAGCTTTTTGGAAACGCCCATAAACGGACAGAGGCCCAGAAACTTAACCAGTACAAAGTTATTGACCAGTACAGTTCCGACAAACAGTAACAGGTAGTCAGTCATTTTTCGGCCTGAAATAAAAAAGCCGCCTATTATCCGTTAATCCAGAGCAGGCGACAACAGGTTAACTGTAAGGTTATTACGGATTCACAAACGTCGCTTTGACCCGCAACGAGCGTTTGAAATAGGGGACTATCAATGCGGTTGCCAGTAAAGTGAACAACAATTGGCGCACGGCTACGCCATCTGCAACTGGCGAAAAAGCGAAGGTTTTAACAGCCAGTAATACGGAGATCAGTAGCCAGATAATATAGTGTTTAGGAACACAACGCCGACGTTTAAAGAAAGCGATGGTCAACCACAAAGTGTAATACCACATGGCGATGGCGGTAATAAAAGAAACGCCCCATAAGATTTGCGTTGTCAGTGCTTGTTCGCCGATCGTTTTATATGTTTGAGGAGAAGATAACGCTGCGGTATACAGTAACAGCGTCAGCGTCGTACTCAATAGAGCGACTAACAGCCAGGCCAAAGGGCCAAGCAACCAGCCTCCAATACGTTGTGGCGTTGTGGTGGTCATAGGTTCTCCAGAATAGCGACAGCAAACAGGCAAATCTAATTTTAGGGACGTTATTATAAGGTTTTTATTATCAATCGCTACTTTCTTTATTGGACATAATGCCAGACGGACTTCGGCACCTGGCCCAGGTCAAACAAACGCCCGCCAGACACCAGCTCTGCGCGGCGGTGATCGGCGGCGCGATACATGTTGATAAGGTCCTGATCGTCCGTCAGTGTGTAATTAAGATGATCGTAGAGTTTTTCCAGGCTTTCGAGTGAACTGATTTTGCGAAATTTTAATAAGTAGTCCTGAACAGTCATAAAAGGCCCATAAAATAATTAATACCAAAGTGGTAGGTATTATATGTAATGATAAAACTTCACCAAAAGTGAACGCTTATGTAATAACAATAATAAGAATGTGCTGATGGTAAATATTCAGGGATGAAATACTGTCCTGAAAAGAGTAACGCGCTTTACTATCCCTGCCAATCGCCGACAACACACCACAAGATAATAAATTCCTGGTTTAATACCCGACAAGTTAAAACATGCATCCGGACGGGCTGCATGCTGTTCTGCAAGTGCAGGTATTACTTATGTTGTACTGGTGTACTCTGTTCTGGCGGCTGGTAGTTGTCAATGTGACTCGCCACGCCAAGGAGAATGACAGAAACGACAAGAACGATCCAACCTGTTAATTCAATAAGACGATTCATTACTGCCCACATCTATGTTGAGTGATCCATTAACTTCAGGGGGTAAATGTTACTTAGCAATAATTGCCCCAGCAAGATTTTTGCTGAGGTTTTTGCGATATTTAGCTTTTATCATTAGAAAATTCGCCATTTCTTTGACTTAAGTTAAATAACATCCCTTATTTCGGGCTGGTTATTAAACTGTTGAGAGAGGGTAAAGGATAGTGTCAAATAGCGATCGTACTTCTCTGAGAGGCAATGACATGAGCGACAACATCCGTGTTGGGTTGATTGGGTATGGTTATGCGAGCAAAACCTTCCATGCGCCCCTGATTGCGGGCACGCCCGGACTAGAACTGGCAGTAATTTCCAGCAGTGACGAAACAAAAGTAAAAGCCGACTGGCCAACAGTGACGGTTGTCTCTGAACCAAAGCATCTTTTTAATGATCCCAACATAGACTTGATTGTCATTCCCACACCAAATGATACCCATTTCCCGTTAGCCAAAGCGGCGCTTGAAGCGGGTAAACATGTGGTCGTCGACAAGCCTTTTACCGTGACACTGTCACAAGCTCGAGAACTGGATGCGTTGGCAAAAAGTCTGGGTCGCGTATTGTCGGTGTTTCATAATCGTCGCTGGGATAGCGATTTTTTGACACTAAAAGGTTTGCTCGCGGAAGGCTCGCTGGGTGAAGTTGCGTACTTTGAGTCTCATTTTGACCGCTTTCGGCCGCAGGTGCGCGATCGCTGGCGTGAACAGGGCGGCCCTGGCAGCGGTATCTGGTACGATTTGGCACCGCATTTGCTCGATCAAGCTATTACGCTTTTTGGCTTACCCGTCAGTATGACGGTGGATTTAACACAGTTGCGCCCAGGGGCGCAGTCGACTGATTATTTCCACGCCATTTTGTCCTACCCACAGCGGCGGGTCATTTTACACGGCACCATGTTGGCGGCAGCTGAGTCAGCACGTTATATCGTGCATGGCTCCCGTGGCAGCTATGTTAAATACGGCCTCGATCCGCAGGAAGAGCGGTTGAAAAATGGTGAGCGTCTGCCGCAGGAAGACTGGGGCTACGATATGCGTGACGGTGTACTAACCCGTGTTGAAGGCGAGGAACGTGTTGAAGAAACGCTGTTGACCGTGCCGGGGAATTATCCGGCTTACTATGCTGCCATTCGTGATGCGTTGAATGGCGACGGTGAAAACCCGGTGCCAGCAAGTCAGGCCATTCAGGTAATGGAGTTGATTGAGCTGGGCATCGAGTCCGCCAAACATCGCTCGACTTTGTGCCTTGCTTGAAAAGGGGATGGTGCAATTAGCACCATCCATTTTTGTTACTTCGCTGCGACTGTTTCTCGCAGTGCGCGTTTTTCCTCTGCGCTGAGGAAAGCCATTTCCAGACCATTAATCTGCGCCTGGCGGATTTGCTCGCGAGATAAACCTGCAGCGGGCGCGGCAACGGTATATTCGTGAATGATATCGACGCCCTGAACACCCGGGTCGTCGGTGTTAATACTGGCGCAGATACCATGCTCAAGGAACGTTTTCAGCGGATGTGCCGCCAGAGATGCCACGGTACTGGTCTGAATATTGGAGGTCAGGCAGGATTCTATGCCAATTTGTTGCTCGGCGAGGAAATCCATCAGCGCCCGATCTTCAATGGCTTTTACGCCATGCCCAATGCGTTCAGCTCCCAGCTCACGAATGGCTTGCCAGATACTTTCTGCCCCGGCAGCTTCGCCTGCATGGACGGTAATATGCCAGCCTGCATCACGCGCGTGGTTGAAGTGAGAGAGGAACAAACTCCCCGGAAAACCAAGTTCATCACCGGCTAAATCCAGTGCGGTAATCTGATCACGGTGGGCTAAAAATGCCTCCAGCTCTTGCTGGCAGGCAGCTTCGCCAAAGGTCCGGCTCATAATGCCGATAAGTTTCGCCTGCACACCAAAGGTGCGGCAACCGTCACGTACGCCGTCAATAACGGCTTCGACAACGCCCGCAACAGGCAACTGATGCGTCATTGCCATATAACCTGGCGAAAAACGCAGTTCGACATAGTGCAGGCCGTTTCGGGCAGCATCTTCAATATTTTCAAACGCCACGCGACGGCATGCGTCGAGCGAGGCGAGAACTTTAACGCCCCAGTCAAGCTTAGTCAGAAAACTCACCAGATCGGGTTCGTTGGCAATGACCTGAACGTGTGGAATTAGCGTTTCCAGGGATTGTGCAGGTAGCGAGATATTATACTGGCGGCCAAGTTCAAGGATGGTCTGGGGACGAATGTTGCCATCAAGGTGGCGATGGATATCAGTTAATGGCAGGGTGGTATCAATCATGGTCGCACTCTTTTTCTGGATATAAAAGTGCGCACCATTATAAAAACAAAGCAGGGTAAAAATCTACGATTGCGCAACGATTATTTGCGTTGCGCAATCGCAATTAGCGTACAGCTCGGATGGCGTTAATTAATCCAGCGACACCTTTTTCCAGTTTAGAACGTGGGCATCCGGCATTGAGCCGAACAAAGCCACGGCCTTCTTCACCGTAGGTATATCCCGGCATGATTGCCACTTTTTCTTGTTCAATCAGGACTTTTTGCAACGCGTTGTCATCAATGTTCAACGGACGTAAATCAAGCCATGCGAGATAAGTGGATTGGGGAATCTGCCAGTTGAGTTCAGGGAACGCGGCGTTCATCGTCTCTGCGATATACGTCAGGTTATCTTTCAGATAAACGCGTAAGGCATCTAGCCATGGCGCGCCTTGCTGATAGGCGGCGATATGGGCGGTTAACGCCAGTACCGCAGGGGAGGAAAGCCCATCACGGCTTTTCAGGGCCGATAAATACGCTTCACGGCTGTCGTTATTTTCAATAATCCCGTAAGCCCCGGTCAGAGCCGGAATATTGAAACTTTTCGAACCAGAAGTCAGTAGCGCCCAGTCGCCGCGAGCTACATTGCTCCAGGGAATATGCGGTTGCTCACCCCATACCATATCCATATGGATTTCATCGGAGATAACGCGCACACCATAGCGTTCGCACAGGTCAGCCATTGTTTCCAGTTCATCGCAAGTCCAGACTTTACCGGTAGGATTCTGAGGGCTACACAGGAGCATAATTTTACACTCCGGTTTCGCCAACACGGCTTCCAGTTTACCCATATCGCAAAACCAACCATCAACCCGCTTCTCTAAAGCAACGGGCATCACGGTGCGCTGATTACCTTCAATGGCTTTGTAAAATGCGTCGTAGGCCGGGGTATGGATCACCACACCTTCACCGACAGCGGACCACTGACGAATCAGCTCCGACACCATATAGATAACGGAAGGGCCATATACCACCGACTGCGTATCAATGGCGGTGTAATGCTGTGTGGAAAACCAGTGGGCGATAGCCGCGAGAAATTCATCGTTTTTCCAGCGACTGTAGCCAAACACGCCGTGCATCAGGCGCTGGTTCAGCGCCTCGATAATGCAGGGAGCGGTGGCAAAATCCATGTCTGAAATCGTGAACGGTAACAGGTCAGCAGTGCCGAAACGGTCAGCGACATAATCCCACTGTGTGCACCATGTGCCATGACGATCCACGACCTTCGAAAAATCGAACATATCTTATCCTTATGCCTGAACAGTACGCATCAGACCGGCCATTTCATCTTTGACTGACTGAACTTGCGGCCCGATAACAACCTGCAGGTTATGTTGATTAAGTTGTACTACGCCAATTGCCCGATTGTCCTTCAGTGCCTGCACATTAACAAGGGACATATCTTTCACTGACAAACGCAGACGAGTAATGCAGTTATCGAGGCTGACAATATTGTCGGCACCGCCTAAGGCTTCGAGGATTGCCGGAACGTTGTAACCTGATTTACCTGGCGTACCGGCAACGGCTTTTTCGATTGAGCTGGCAATTTCGCTATCGCGGCCAGGGGTTTTCAAATTGAAGCGGGTGATAGCGAAACGGAAGATGACGTAGTAAACAACAAACCAGATTGCCGCCACCACTGGCACCATGTACCACTTGGTTGACAGTCCATGCAGAATACCGAACACCACAAAGTCGATGATATTGCCGTCGGTATTACCGATGGTGACACCGAGCACGGACATGACGGTGAAGCCGAGGCCGGTTAACAGCGCGTGGATGACATACAGAACTGGCGCTACGAACAGGAACAGGAATTCCAGCGGTTCGGTAGTGCCGCCAACGACACAGGCGATCAGGCCAGAAATCAGCAGACCTTTAATTTTATGGCGATTTTCCGGGCGCGCACAGTGATACATAGCTAACGCTGCACCTGGCAGACCGCCGAGGAATGCAGGCATTTTGCCCTGCGAGAGGAAACGCGTGGCGCTTTCAGAGAAACCGTGAGTGGTCGGGCAACTCAATTGCGCCTGGAAGATGGTTAGTGCGCCGCTGACGGTTTGACCGCAGACTTCCTGCGTGCCGCCTGCGTCGGTAAAGCGAATTAATGCCACCAGAATGTGATGCAGACCAAATGGTAACAGCAGACGCTCACCCGTACCAAACAGCATAGGTCCGAAATCACCCGCGCTGTTAATCATATGGCCTAATCCACTAATGCCCATGGCGAAGATCGGCCAGACCAATGGAATCACCAGACCGACAAGGCCCATCACCAGCGAGGAGATGATTGGCACGAAGCGCGTACCGCCGAAAAACGCCAACGCATCCGGGAGGCGGATATTATGGAAACGCTCATGCAGCATCCAGACGATAATACCGGCGATAACTGCACCGAGGATCCCGGTGTCGATCGACTGGATCCCAAGAATGCTTTGAATGTTATTGGCTTTCAGCACGGCAACATCGGCGGTCGGTAGAATGCCTTTATTGGTCAACCAGAAGTTCACTGCCAGGTTCATCACTGCGTAACCAACAAAACCAGCGAACGCCGCGACGCCTTTGTTTTCGCGCGCCAGACCCAGCGGGATGGCGATACAGAACATCACTGGCAGGAAACTAAACGCGAACGAACCAACCTTACTCATCCAGGTAAAGATGGCCTGCAACACAGGGTTACCCAATGCCGGGATCAGTGTGATGACATCGTGGCTACTAAGGGAACTGCCAATCCCCAACATAATGCCGCAGAACGACAGTAATGCGACAGGCAACATAAAGGTTTTGCCTAGCTGCTGGAAGAATTCCCACAGTGTGACTTTTGGTGCTGCTTTCGCCGTCATAAAACGACTCCTCGTAGAGAACAATCTGGATTCAGTAAATTGCGCGAGAAGATAAAACGTTTTATCAAATTTTAGTGAGGCATAAATCACATTACGCAACGATAATAGCGGGTATAAGATAAATAAAAGGTAAAACGTTTTATCTGTCACAAAATCAGGGAGTAGGTCATCTGCATGGCTACCGCCAAAAAAATCACCATTCATGATGTTGCGCTGGCTGCGGGCGTGTCGGTCAGTACCGTTTCGCTGGTGCTTAGTGGCAAAGGGCGAATCTCTACCGCCACAGGAGAACGTGTTAACGCCGCCATTGAAGAACTGGGGTTTGTGCGCAATCGCCAGGCGTCGGCACTACGCGGCGGGCAGAGTGGTGTGGTTGGCTTAATTGTGCGTGACTTGTCTGCGCCGTTTTACGCTGAATTAACAGCCGGGCTGACGGAGGCACTGGAAGCGCAGGGGCGAATGGTTTTTTTGCTCCACGGAGGTAAAGACGGTGAGCAACTGACCCAGCGCTTTTTACTGCTACTGAACCAGGGCGTCGATGGCGTCGTCATTGCCGGTGCGGCGGGGAGCAGTGATGACCTGCGGCGCATGGCAGAAGAAAAAGGTATCCCGGTTATTTTCGCTTCCCGAGCCAGTTATCTTGATGATGTTGATACTGTTCGCCCGGATAACATGCAGGCAGCGCAGTTATTGACGGAGCATCTCATTCGCAATGGACACCAGCGTATTGCCTGGCTGGGAGGGCAAAGTTCCTCTTTAACCCGTGCGGAACGAGTGGGTGGCTATTGCGCGACACTATTAAAATTCAGCCTGCCGTTTCACAGTGATTGGGTACTGGAGTGTGCCTCGAGTCAGAAGCAAGCTGCGGAAGCCATTACGGCGCTTTTGCGTCATAACCCGACCATCAGCGCCGTGGTTTGTTACAACGAAACCATTGCAATGGGGGCATGGTTTGGCTTGCTGAAAGCAGGACGACAAAGTGGCGAAAGTGGCGTCGATCGTTACTTTGAACAACAGGTTTCACTGGCGGCATTTACCGATGCGACGCCAACTGCACTTGATGATATACCCGTTACCTGGGCCAGCACGCCTGCGCGGGAACTTGGTACGACACTTGCGGATCGCATGATGCAAAAAATCACCCATGAAGAGACGCATTCACGTAATCTTATTATTCCCGCCCGGCTCATTGCGGCGAAATAATCCTCTCTTTATCTGCTATACCTGGTAGTGTCCTTTCCTCAAGGTTAATGATAAAAAATGTGGCACACAGGCGGTGCCTTTTATTTTTACTGAAGTTCACAGGAGGTTTATGTGTTTAATTCTGACAACCTGAGACTCGACGGAAAATGCGCCATCATTACAGGTGCGGGTGCAGGTATTGGTAAAGAAATCGCCATTACGTTCGCGACAGCTGGCGCATCTGTAGTGGTCAGTGATATTAACACCGATGCAGCTAATCATGTTGTAGATGAAATTCAACAGTTGGGTGGGCAGGCATTTGCCTGGCGCTGTGATATTACTTCCGAACAGGAGTTATCTGCTCTGGCAGGCTTTGCCATCAGTAAGCTGGGCAAAGTTGATATTCTGGTTAACAATGCTGGTGGTGGTGGTCCTAAACCGTTTGATATGCCAATGGCGGATTTCCGCCGCGCTTATGAACTGAATGTGTTTTCTTTTTTCCGTCTGTCACAACTCATTGCGCCTGAAATGGAAAAAAATGGCGGAGGCGTTATTTTGACCATCACATCTATGGCAGCAGAAAATAAAAATAAAAACATGACCTCCTATGCGTCATCTAAAGCGGCGGCCAGCCATCTGGTCAGGAATATGGCGTTTGACCTGGGTGAAAAAAATATTCGGGTGAATGGCATAGCGCCTGGGGCAATATTAACTGATGCCCTGAAATCCGTTATTACACCAGAAATTGAACAGAAAATGTTGCAGCACACGCCAATCAGGCGTCTGGGCCAACCGCAAGATATTGCCAACGCGGCGCTATTCCTCTGTTCACCAGCTGCCAGCTGGATAAGCGGGCAAATACTCACCGTCTCCGGCGGTGGGGTACAGGAACTTAATTAATATGCTAACAGGTCGGTAAACAACCGAGTGAGTGTTGTTTACCGACACCGCTTGTCGAGTAGGGAAAAGCCTCCACCAGACAACTGGTAGCCAAATTCCGCCTGCTGGTTGACCAATTATCGTGCAAATAGTAAACGAAACGGGTATTCCTTCGCACAATTCAACTGCAATGATAGGCGCTCACCGGACAACGCGGTAAACTAGTTATTCATGCTAACTATATTGGTTTAACGATGGATAACATGCAAACTGAAGCACAACCGACACGGACCCGGATCCTCAATGCTGCCAGAGAGATTTTTTCAGAAAATGGATTTCACAGTGCCTCAATGAAAGCCATCTGTAAATCCTGCGCTATCAGTCCCGGGACGCTTTATCACCACTTCATTTCGAAAGAAGCCTTGATTCAGGCGATTATTCTCCAGGACCAGGAGAGGGCGTTGGCCCGCTTCCGGGAACCGATTGAAGGGATCCATTTCGTTGACTATATGGTCGAGTCGATAGTCTCTCTCACCCATGAAGCCTTTGGACAACGAGCGCTGGTGGTCGAAATTATGGCAGAAGGGATGCGCAATCCACAGGTTGCCACCATGCTTAAGAATAAACATCTGACCATCACGGAATGTATTGCCCAGCGCATGAGGGATGCCCAGCAAAAAGGCGAGATAAGCCCTGACATTAACACGGCAATGACCTCTCGTTTACTGCTGGATCTGACCTATGGCGTGCTGGCCGATATCGAAGCGGAAGACCTGGCGCGAGAAGCGTTATTTGCCCAGGGGCTACGTGCGATGATTGGCGGTATCTTGACCGCATCCTGATCCTCACTTTCTGCGGGCCGGTGAAGAGAGTGCCCGCGTTCAATGCCTCAACACAGCTGAACAAAAAACGTTCTCACCTGGTCGAAAGATCCCACTAAAACATTCGTCGAAACCATATGTCATGGGAATTTATCGTTTTATAAGCAATCGAGCGAGCGTTCGATTGCTTATTTTGTGTCTTCTGTCAACGCTGTTTTAAAGATTAATGCGATCCATATCACGCTGTGGGTATTGCAGTTTTTGGTTTTTTGATCGCGGTGCCAGTTCTTTTTATTTCCATTTCTCTTCCATGGGTTTCTCACAGATAACTGTGTTCAACACAGAATTGGTCAACTAATTAGATTAAAGGTTGACCAGTATTTTTATCTTAATGAGGAGTCCCTTATGTTACGTCCTGTAGAAACCCCAACTCGTGAAATCAAAAAACTCGACGGCCTGTGGGCATTCAGCCTGGATCGGGAAAACTGTGGAATCTCTCAGCGTTGGTGGGAAAGCGCATTACAAGAAAGCCGGGCAATTGCTGTGCCGGGCAGTTTTAACGATCAGTTCGCCGATGCAGATATTCGTAATTATGTGGGCAACGTCTGGTATCAGCGCGAAGTCTTTATACCGAAAGGTTGGACGGGCCAGCGTATCGTCCTGCGTTTCGATGCGGTCACTCATTACGGCAAAGTGTGGGTAAATAATCAGGAAGTGATGGAGCATCAGGGCGGCTATACGCCGTTTGAAGCCGATGTCACGCCGTATGTTATTGCCGGGAAAAGTGTACGTATTACCGTTTGTGTGAACAACGAACTGAACTGGCAGACTATCCCGCCGGGAATGGTGATTACCGACGAAAACGGCAAGAAAAAGCAGTCTTACTTCCATGATTTCTTTAACTACGCCGGGATCCATCGCAGCGTAATGCTCTACACCACACCGAACACCTGGGTGGGCGATATCACCGTGGTGACGCATGTCGCGCAAGACTGTAACCACGCGTCTATTGACTGGCAGGTGATGGCAAATGGTGATGTCAGCGTTGAACTGCGTGATGCAGATCAACAGGTTGTTGCAACTGGACAAGGTACCAGCGGGACTTTGCAAGTGGTGAATCCGCACCTCTGGCAACCGGGTGAAGGTTATCTCTATGAACTGTGCGTCACAACCAAAAGCCAGACAGAGTGTGATATCTACCCGCTGCGCGTCGGCATCCGGTCAGTGGCAGTGAAGGGCGAACAGTTCCTGATCAACCACAAACCGTTCTACTTCACTGGTTTTGGTCGTCATGAAGATGCGGATTTACGCGGTAAAGGATTCGATAACGTGCTGATGGTGCACGATCACGCATTGATGGACTGGATTGGTGCCAACTCTTACCGTACCTCGCATTACCCTTACGCTGAAGAGATGCTCGACTGGGCTGATGAAAATGGCATTGTGGTGATTGATGAAACTGCTGCCGTCGGCTTTAACCTCTCTTTAGGCATTGGATTTGAAGCGGGTAACAAGCCAAAAGAACTCTACAGCGAAGAGGCCGTCAACGGGGAAACTCAGCAGGCGCACTTACAGGCGATTAAAGAGCTGATTGCGCGTGACAAAAACCACCCCAGCGTGGTGATGTGGAGTATTGCCAACGAACCGGATACCCGTCCGCAAGGTGCACGGGAATATTTCGCACCACTGGCGGAAGCAACGCGTAAACTCGACCCGACGCGACCGATCACCTGCGTCAATGTAATGTTCTGCGACGCTCACACCGATACCATCAGCGATCTCTTTGATGTGCTGTGCCTGAATCGTTATTACGGTTGGTATGTCCAAAGCGGCGATTTGGAAACGGCAGAGAAGGTACTGGAAAAAGAACTGCTTGCCTGGCAAGAGAAACTGCATCAGCCGATTATCATCACCGAATACGGCGTAGATACGTTAGCGGGTCTGCACTCGATGTACACCGACATGTGGAGTGAAGAGTATCAGTGTGCATGGCTGGATATGTATCACCGCGTCTTTGATCGCGTCAGCGCCGTCGTCGGTGAACAGGTATGGAACTTCGCTGATTTTGCGACCTCGCAGGGCATTATGCGCGTTGGCGGCAACAAGAAAGGGATCTTCACCCGCGACCGCAAACCGAAATCGGCGGCTTTCCTGCTGCAAAAACGCTGGACTGGCATGAATTTCGGTGAAAAACCGCAGCAGGGAGGCAAACAATGAATCAACAACTCTCTTGGCGCACCATTGTCGGCTACAGCCTCGGTGACGTCGCCAATAACTTCGCCTTCGCAATGGGGGCGCTCTTCCTGTTGAGTTACTACACCGACGTCGCAGGCGTCGGTGCCGCTGCGGCGGGCACCATGCTGTTACTGGTGCGGGTATTCGATGCCTTTGCCGACGTCCTGGCCGGGCGAGTAGTGGACAGTGTGAATACCCGCTGGGGAAAATTCCGCCCATTTTTACTCTTCGGCACAGCGCCGTTAATGATCTTCAGCGTGCTGGTATTCTGGGTGCCGACCGACTGGAGCCATAGCAGCAAAGTGGTGTATGCATATTTGACCTACATGGGCCTCGGGCTTTGCTACAGCCTGGTGAATATTCCTTATGGTTCACTTGCTACCGCGATGACCCAACAACCACAATCCCGCGCCCGTCTGGGCGCGGCTCGCGGGATTGCAGCTTCATTGACCTTTGTCTGCCTGGCATTTCTGATAGGACCGAGCATTAAGAACTCCAGCCCGGAGGAGATGGTGTCGGTATACCATTTCTGGACGATTGTGCTGGCGATGGCCGGAATGGTGCTTTACTTCATCTGCTTTAAATCGACGCGCGAGAATGTGGTACGCATCGTGGCACAGCCGTCATTGAAGATCAGTCTGCAAACGCTGAAACGGAATCGTCCGCTGTTTATGTTGTGCATCGGAGCGCTGTGTGTGCTGATTTCGACCTTCGCTGTTAGCGCCTCGTTGTTGTTCTATGTGCGCTATGTGTTGAATGATACTGGCTTGTTCACCGTACTGGTGCTGGTGCAAAACCTGGTCGGTACCGTGGCATCGGCACCGCTGGTGCCGGGGATGGTCGCCAGAATCGGTAAAAAGAACACCTTCCTGATTGGCGCGCTGCTGGGAACCTGTGGTTATCTGCTGTTCTTCTGGGTTTCCGTCTGGTCGCTGCCGGTGGCACTGGTTGCGTTAGCCATTGCCTCAATTGGTCAGGGCGTTACCATGACCGTGATGTGGGCGCTGGAAGCCGATACCGTAGAATACGGTGAATACCTGACCGGTGTGCGGATTGAAGGACTTACCTATTCGCTATTCTCATTTACGCGCAAATGCGGCCAGGCAATAGGAGGATCAATTCCCGCCTTTATTTTGGGATTAAGCGGATATATTGCCAATCAGGTGCAAACACCGGAAGTTATTATGGGGATCCGCACATCAATTGCCTTAGTACCCTGCGGGTTTATGCTACTGGCATTTATAATAATCTGGTTTTATCCGCTCACGGATAAAAAATTCAAAGAAATCGTAGTTGAAATTGATAATCGCAAACAAATGCAGCAGCAATTAATCAGCGATATCACTAATTAATATTCCATAAAAATAATCAGAACATCAAAGGTGCAACTATGAGAAAAATAGTGGCCATGGCCGTTATTTCCCTGACGGCTGCCTCTGGCCTTACCACCGCTTACGCGGCACAACTGGCTGACGATGAAGCGGGACTACGCATCAGACTGAAAAATGAATTGCGCAGGGCCGACAAGCCCAGTGCTGGCGCGGGAAGAGACATTTACGCATGGGTACAGGGAGGATTACTCGATTTTAATAGTGGCTATTATTCTAATATTATTGGTGTCGAAGGTGGGGCGTATTATGTTTATAAATTAGGTGCTCGTGCTGATATGAGTACCCGGTGGTATCTTGATGGTGATAAAAGTTTTGGCTTTGTCCTGGGGGCAGTAAAAATAAAACCCAGTGAAAATAGCCTGCTTAAATTAGGTCGCTTCGGGACGGATTATAGTTATGGCAGCTTACCTTATCGCATTCCGTTAATTGCTGGTAGTTCGCAACGGACATTGCCGACTGTTTCCGAAGGGGCGTTAGGTTACTGGGCTTTAACGCCAAATATTGAATTGTGGGGAATGTGGCGTTCACGAGTATTTTTATGGACCGATTCAACAACCGGTATTCGTGATGAAGGGGTTTATAACAGCCAGACGGGAAAATACGATAAACATCGCGCACGTTCTTTTTTAGCCGCCAGTTGGCATGATGATACCAGTCGCTATTCTCTGGGGGCATCGGTACAGAAAGATGTTTCCAATCAGATACAAAGTATTCTCGAGAAAAGCATACCGCTCGACCCGAATTATACGTTGAAAGGGGAGTTGCTCGGCTTTTATGCGCAACTCGAAGGTTTAAGTCGTAATACCAGCCAGCCCAATGAAACGGCGTTGGTTAGTGGACAATTGACCTGGATCGCGCCGTGGGGAAGCGTATTTGGCAGTGGCGGTTATTTGCGTCATGCGATGAATGGAGCCGTAGTGGACACCGACATTGGCTATCCCTTTTCATTAAGTCTTGATCGTAACCGCGAAGGAATGCAGTCCTGGCAATTGGGCGTCAATTATCGTTTAACCCCGCAATTTACGCTGACATTTGCACCGATTGTGACCCGCGGCTATGAATCCAGTAAACGAGACGTGCGGATTGAAGGCGCGGGTATCTTAGGTGGTGTGAACTATCGGGTTAGCGAAGGGCCGCTACAAGGGATGAATTTCTTTCTTGCAGCCGATAAAGGGCGTGAAAAGCGCAACGGCAGCGCGCTGGGCGATCGCCTGAATTACTGGGATGTGAAAATGAGTATTCAGTATGACTATATGCTGAAGTGAGAAAAAACGCCGGAGTGAAAATTCTCCGGCGTTTCAGATTGTTGACAAAGTGCGCGTTTTTTATGCCGGATGCGGCGTAAACGCCTTATCCAGCCTACAAAAGCTCATAAATTCAAAATGTTGCAGGAAAAGGTAGGCCTGATAAGCGTAGCGCATCAGGCAATCTCTGGTTTGTAATCAGACGAATACGCCGGAGTGAAAATTCTCCGGCGTTTTGGCCGTGAATTACTGCTGCGGAATTGCCGGTACAGCCGGAACGTTAAGAGCTGGCATCGCAAACATGCCAACAAAATCTTCTAACGACATTTTCTGTCCGTTTAACGTGATCTGACCGTTAGCATACTGCAGGCTGGTGGTGATGGTATTGTCCTGCAAGGTGGTCAGACGGAACATCTGCCCCATTGCTGACGCACCTTCAACTTGCTGTTTCGCCAGTTTTTTCGCTTGATCTTCCTGATATCCTTCCAGCTTCGCTACCTGAGTCATCAGCTCAGTTGCCATATCCACCGGAATGGTCAGTTTCGCATCCAGAGATTTAACCGAGCGGTCTACTTCCTGCGCCAGCGTTTGCGGCGCTTCTTTAGTCGTTGCCGGATCTTTCAGGAACAGCGACAGATTCAGCGCACTTTCACCCTGACTGTTTTTCCAGCTCAGTGGTGCGATAGTAATCACCGGATCGCCTTTCAACATCAGCGGCAGGGCGCTAAAGAAGGCTTCCGTCACTTTCTCCTGATAAAGTTCGGGATTGTTGGCAATTTCTGGCTGTGACAGCAGCGCCTGAGTTTGCGCGTTATATTGCTGGCTAAACTGATGCCAGGCTTCGCCATCAATTTGGCCGACTTTTAAAGTCAGCTTGCCACTGCCCAGATCCTGATTCTGAAGCTTCAGGCTATTTAGCGAGTAATCCAGTTGGCTATTGATCGTTTTCCCGTCATTGACCAGATCCGATTTACCGCTGATCTCCATGCCTTCCAGCAATGCCAGCTCTTTGCCTTCCACTGAAATGGTCATTTTTTCCAGCGAGACTTTTTGATTGCCCACGCGTTCACCAAAACTTGCCAGCGAGCTGGAACCGTCAGTTTTCAGATTATTAAAGGTCAACTGCACTTTCTGGTTGTATTCGTTAACCGCATCCACCCGACCGCTTTGTGCTTCCCCTGACAGGGAGATGGCTTTGCCGTCTCTGTCTGCATTTAACTGGAACTCGCCGCCGCTAAAGGCGACTTTTTCATCCTTTTGCTCGTAATTCAGTGGCTTGAGCGAAATATCGGAACTGGAATCACCGCTGTAACCAATGCGGGAGTTAATCTCAAAAGGCGTTTCACCTTTTGCCATATCAAACAGTGGTTTGCTTACTTCGTTATTAACCAGCATGGTTTGAATTGATGCCATCGACGGAATCAGGTTCAGTTTTTTAAGCTGGGCAAGGGGGAAGGGACCATGATCAACCGATTCGTTGAAGATGACGCTCTGACCGCTTTTAATCCACGGATTTTCTTTCCCGGCAATGGGTTTCACCACCAGTTGCAACTGGCTGCTGAATACGCCGCGATGATAGTTTTGATAACTCACTTCCAGGTTGGATTCAGGAGCTGTTAGTTTGAGTTGCGCGTTCGCCTGCGCGACCATGTCTTCGAGATGGGTTTCAATCTTCTTGCCTGTGTACCATGCGCCGCCTGTCCAGACTACGCCGAGCGCAACAATGACGCCTACCGCTACCAGCGATTTATTCATAATGATTATCCATAAAATAAAATCAGGCGGACTGGCCGCCTGAAGGTGTTATAAGCCTTTAATAAGCTTAGCAAGAGATGTTAATTTTTTCAGTAAGCTCTTACAGCTTGTTGTAAACACGGGCTAAACGGCCGTGGCCTTTGACAGTCACCGGTGACTCGTTGGCGGCAATAAACGCTGATTCACCCGGTTTAAGCTGTAACTGCTGAGAACCTTTACACAGCGTTGCATCGCCCTCGACGCAGAACAAAATGGCGGCACTTTGCTGGCTGATGGTGGTTTCTTCATCGCTAAGGTCATGCAGCGAGAAGGCAAAATCATCAACCGGAATCGGGAAGTCCAGCTCTGAGCCTTGTTTCACCGGCTGGGTCAACAACTGGTTGGCCGGTTTGGCTTCGAACTTCACGTTGGCAACCAGCTCTGGAATATCAATGTATTTAGGCGTCAGACCCGCACGCAGCACGTTATCGGAGTTCGCCATCACTTCCAGCGCCACGCCTTGCAGGTAAGCGTGCGGTGTTTCAGCGAACAGGAACATCGCTTCGCCAGGATTCAATTTGACCACATTCAGCAATAGAGGGGAGAACAGACCGCTGTCATCCGGGTAAAATTCAGAAATTAAACGGATCGTTTGCCATGGTTCGCCCTGCTGACTGTCGAGCGCCGATTTTAAAATCGCCAGCGCGCGGGATTTTTCTTCACCCTGCATATTTAACAGGCTGGCAAACAGTGCCCTTAAACTTTCGGCATTGGGCTGCTGCAAAAAGTGAGCAATGGCCGGATGTGCGCCCGCGACTGGCTGAAGCAGGGAGACAATGTCGGAAAACTCACGAAATGCGTTCATCGCGAGGAAAGGGGTCAGGGCGAAAACCAGCTCAGGCTTGTGATTAGGATCTTTATAATTACGCTCGGCGGCATTCATTGGAATACCGGCTGCATTTTCTTTGGCAAAACCGATTTCAGAATTGCGTTTGTTCGGATGCACCTGAATGGAGAGCGGCTGGGCTGCGCATAATACTTTGAACAGGAAAGGCAACTCGCCAAAGCGTTTGGCAACGGCATCTCCCAAAAGAGTCGCTTTATCACTCTCAATCACATCACGCAGTGAAACGATATCTCCTGCGGCATCGTGCACACGTGAACTGCTCTTTGGATGCGCGCCCATCCACAACTCGGCCATCGGCTGGCTGGACGGATTTTCCATGCCATAAAGTTCAGTCAACGCCGTTTTGCTGCCCCAGGCATAGTTTTGCACTGAGTTAATGAGTTTTTGCATGATCAATCCCTGTTTAGATGTGGAAATTAATCCCGCTATTAAAGCAAGAATCCTACGGGAAGTAACCTGGAGCCGCAAAAAGTCGTACTAGTCTCAGTTTTTGTTAAAAAAGTGTGTAGGATAATGTAATTCGCTTTTAACAGGGCAATGGAACACCCGCCCAAAGCATAACCAAACCAGGCAGTAAGTGAGAGAACAATGTCAAACAAACCCTTTCATTATCAGGCTCCTTTCCCACTCAAAAAAGATGATACCGAGTATTACCTGCTGACCAGCGAACATGTCAGCGTATCTGAATTTGAAGGACAGGAGATTTTGAAAGTTGCACCAGAAGCGTTAACTCTTCTGGCGCGTCAGGCGTTTCATGATGCGTCATTCATGCTGCGTCCGGCCCATCAACAGCAGGTAGCCGATATTTTGCGTGACCCGGAAGCCAGCGAAAACGACAAGTATGTGGCACTGCAATTCCTGCGAAACTCCGATATCGCCGCAAAAGGCGTTCTGCCAACCTGCCAGGACACCGGCACCGCGATTATCGTTGGTAAAAAAGGGCAGCGTGTATGGACCGGTGGTGGCGACGAAGCGGCGCTGGCGCGCGGTGTCTATAACACTTACATCGAAGATAACCTGCGCTACTCGCAAAACGCGCCGCTGGATATGTATAAAGAGGTGAATACCGGCACTAACTTGCCAGCGCAGATCGATCTTTATGCCGTTGATGGCGACGAGTACAAATTCCTCTGTATCGCCAAAGGTGGCGGTTCGGCAAACAAGACGTATCTCTATCAGGAAACCAAAGCGTTACTGACGCCGGGGAAACTGAAAAATTATCTGGTTGAGAAAATGCGCACACTGGGTACGGCGGCGTGTCCTCCGTATCATATTGCGTTCGTTATTGGCGGAACTTCTGCGGAAACTAACCTTAAAACGGTGAAACTGGCTTCCGCTAAATACTATGACGAACTGCCAACGGAAGGGAACGAGCACGGTCAGGCGTTCCGCGATGTGGAACTGGAAAACGAATTGCTGATTGAAGCGCAAAATCTCGGTCTGGGCGCGCAGTTTGGCGGGAAATATTTCGCCCATGACATTCGCGTTATTCGCCTGCCACGCCACGGCGCATCCTGCCCGATTGGTATGGGCGTCTCCTGTTCTGCTGACCGTAATATCAAAGCGAAGATTAACCGTCAGGGGATCTGGATCGAAAAACTGGAACATAATCCTGGCAAATACATCCCTGAAGAACTGCGTAAAGCGGGAGAAGGCGAAGCGGTACGCGTTGACCTTAACCGCCCAATGAAAGAGATCCTCGCACAGTTGTCGCAGTATCCCGTTTCTACACGCTTATCGCTTAACGGCACGATTATCGTCGGTCGTGATATCGCTCATGCCAAACTGAAAGAGCGGATGGATAACGGCGAAGGGCTGCCGCAGTATATTAAAGATCATCCAATTTACTACGCGGGTCCGGCCAAAACGCCGGAAGGTTATGCCTCCGGTTCTCTTGGCCCAACGACTGCCGGACGTATGGATTCTTACGTCGATCAACTGCAAGCGCAGGGCGGCAGTATGATCATGCTGGCGAAAGGTAATCGCAGCCAGCAGGTGACGGATGCCTGTAAAAAACATGGCGGTTTCTATCTCGGCAGTATCGGCGGTCCTGCGGCAGTGCTGGCGCAGGGGAGTATTAAAAGTCTGGAATGTGTTGAATATCCGGAACTGGGAATGGAAGCCATCTGGAAAATCGAAGTGGAAGATTTCCCAGCGTTTATCCTGGTGGATGATAAAGGAAATGACTTCTTCCAGCAGATACAATTCACGCAGTGTAGCCGCTGCGTGAAATAAGCAGAGCCGCCCTTCGGGGCGGCTTTTTTACATGGCACGAAATACCAAACATTTGTTATCAAATGGTAAATAATAAGTGAGCTAAAAGTTGCTTAACGTAAGCAAAGAAGAAAAAAATTAATCAGGTGAGGAGCAGGCCATGAAAACAGTACGCAGCGAAAAAGATTCGATGGGTGCGATCGATGTCCCGGCAGATAAGCTGTGGGGCGCACAAACTCAACGCTCGCTGGAGCATTTCCGCATTTCGACGGAGAAAATGCCAACCTCACTGATTCATGCGCTGGCGCTAACCAAGCGCGCAGCGGCAAAAGTTAATGAAGATTTAGGCTTGCTGTCTGAAGAGAAAGCGAGTGCCATTCGTCAGGCGGCGGATGAAGTGCTGGCGGGGCTGCATGATGATGAATTCCCACTGGCAATCTGGCAGACCGGTTCCGGCACGCAAAGTAATATGAACATGAACGAAGTACTGGCCAATCGGGCGAGTGAACTGCTCGGCGGTGTGCGCGGGATGGAGCGTAAAGTTCACCCTAACGACGATGTGAACAAAAGCCAGAGTTCCAATGATGTCTTTCCAACGGCAATGCACGTTGCGGCGCTGCTGGCGCTGCGTAAGCAACTCATTCCACAACTTAAAACCCTGACACAAACTCTGAATGAGAAATCCTGCGCGTTTGCCGATATCGTCAAAATTGGTCGTACCCACTTGCAGGACGCTACGCCGCTGACCTTGGGGCAGGAGATTTCCGGCTGGGTAGCAATGCTTGAGCATAATCTCAAACATATCGAATACAGCCTGCCTCACGTAGCGGAACTGGCTCTGGGCGGTACAGCTGTGGGTACTGGACTAAACACCCATCCGGAATATGCCCGTCGCGTGGCGGACGAGCTTTCGGTCATTACCTGTGCGCCGTTTGTTACCGCACCGAACAAATTTGAAGCACTGGCGACCTGTGATGCGCTGGTTCAGGCGCACGGTGCGTTAAAAGGATTGGCGGCGTCACTGATGAAAATTGCCAATGACGTCCGCTGGCTGGCTTCTGGTCCACGTTGCGGCATTGGCGAAATCTCAATCCCGGAAAACGAGCCGGGTAGTTCAATCATGCCGGGAAAAGTGAACCCAACGCAGTGTGAAGCATTAACCATGCTTTGCTGCCAGGTGATGGGGAATGACGTGGCAATCAACATCGGCGGCGCTTCTGGTAACTTCGAACTGAACGTCTTCCGTCCGATGGTGATCCACAATTTCCTGCAATCGGTACGCTTGCTGGCAGATGGCATGGAAAGTTTTAACAAACACTGCGCGGTGGGAATAGAGCCGAATCGTGAGCGTATCAACCAATTACTCAATGAATCGCTGATGCTGGTGACCGCGCTAAACACCCATATTGGCTATGACAAAGCTGCGGAGATCGCCAAAAAAGCGCACAAAGAAGGGCTGACCTTAAAAGCTGCCGCCCTTGCGCTGGGCTATCTTAGCGAAGCCGAGTTTGATAGCTGGGTACGACCAGAACAGATGGTCGGCAGTATGAAAGCAGGGCGTTAATCTGCAACATACAGGTGCAGCCGTGGAATGATCAAACGAAGCGGCTGTGCCTGCGGTTTAAAACGATGCTGAACATTGTCGGCATCGTAATTTAACAGCTCACCAACGTCTGGCATGCCTGCGCCATTATCCCTATTAATCAGCGCGATAAGCGGTGTCGGGCAGGCGTGCTGAACTTGTTTTTGATCCCCCTTGTACCAGACACGGGCAATTGGCTGAACCTTCACCGGACGTTTGATTTTTAACTTCGCATCCTGTGGCAGGGCGGCAATATCCTGATACTCGCGTTCCAGTTTTCCCTGCCACTCCTCGCGCGTCCACGGTGCAACGCTACGTGGCGATTTCAGGCTCTTTTCCAACTGCGCCAGCACCTCATCACGATGCAAATTTTTAATGATATGTTTATTCGCCCAGCCAAAACGTAAAGTGGCGGGGTCGTGCAGAACGGTGAGCGTGCGATAAGCGTTAAGGGTAATCAGCCCCGGCAAATGACGATGTACCCATTCAAAACGCGCTGCCGTAGGCAGTTCTGACTCAACCGTGACGATATGCTCGAAAGTGGTTTTAAGTTGATTGATGCGCTGTATATGACTTGCCAGCGCCGTTTGTGAAAGGTTATCGACCTGATAGCACAACACGCCAGGCAGACGAACAGCCGCCTTGCTGCTGCGATTTTCGGACTGTTGTTGAATAAACAAATGGCGGAAATGACGCAGTGCCAGCGCCTGCGCTTCTTTCCCGAGATGTTGCTTAACCTCAATGCGATTAAGCGGATTATGCTCATCCTCCTTTTTGACCTCCGGTAACGAGAACACGCGGGCAACCAGCAACTTGTGTTGTTCAAGTTCAGCGGCAAACGCTGCCAGTTCTTGTTCCATCTGGCGAAAAGTCGTATTGAGTCGGTCAACAAGATCGTAACGGGCCATAAAATTACCACTTTAGTTACAACATACTTTATTTATAGCACATTGACGACAACTTAACCACCGTGCGTTTGGTGTCAGGCAGAAGTAAATTGCGGGATGTTGTGCCACAGTGGCCAGCTGAACGAGAAGCGGGCGCCCCCCAGTTCGCTGGTGTCACAATTGACCGTGCCGCCCATTGCCAGAGCGATGGAGTGGACAATCGCCAGCCCCAGCCCACAGCCGCCAGTTGCACGGTCCCGGCTGGGATCGAGGCGAACAAAGGGTTCAAAGATATGCTCGCGATTTTCTGCCGCAATTCCCGGACCATCATCTTCAACAATCAATGTTGCTCTGTTTCCTGCCAGTAGCAGGCTGGTTTCAACGGTTGAATGGCAGTAGCGCAGGGCGTTGTTGAGTAAGTTATCCAGCACGCGCTCCATTAAGCGCATATCCAGTGCCGCGTAATTACCTGGCGTGATCGTTTTTATCCGTACCGTTTTGTCGGGGGTCACGGCCTGAATATCTTGCAGATGTGTTGACAGCCACAACGGCAGGTCTGGTTCGCTAAAATGCAGTTCATTTTGCGGGCGATCGAGCCGGGCATAAGTCAGCAGTTCTTCAATTAAGGCTTCCAGTTGACTGATATCGCGATTTAAGGCCTGGGACTCGGTGGCGTTCAGGTTGTCGCTCATCTCCAGCCGATAACGCAGGCGCACTAATGGTGTTCGCAGTTCATGGGCAATGCCATCAATAAGCTGCTTTTTACTGGCAATCAACGCGTTGATATTGTCCGCCATCTGGTTAAACGCCACGCCAAGTCGTTCAAAGCTTGAACCATCATCAAAGTGAATACGCTCATTGAGATGCCCATCGCCGAATCGTTGCGCCGCCGCTTCCAGTTTTAACATGTCTTTCCAGTGCGGACGCATCCAGATAAACACCGGAAAGGCGAGGGAGATGGCAATAAAGGCGATCAGCACGATATCCAGCAAACGCATTTGATGGAGGAAATAAAGATAAGGAACGGGACCCACGGCGAGAACGTAGTGGCTGCGCGGGATACGCTGTAAAAAGGTGTACTGATCATCCAGAGCAACAATCTCTCCGCCACGCAATCGGTGCATGGCGTTATTATCGAGATGATATTTACTCAGCGGCTCGACGCGCAGATCGAAAGAGAGATTTAAATCCATCTCCTTCAACGTTTTTCCCCAGTCGTGTGGAGGGATCTCGCGTAATTCGCTACGCATCAGATACAGCGAACTGTTCATCAAATCATCCAGCGACTGTTTGCCTGCACGTTCGGCGGTAAATTTGTACACCAGGCCAACCAGTAGAGACATCACCAGAAAGCAGACAAACAGCAAAAGATAAAACTGGATAAACAGTTTTTTCATCGTTTATTCCCACGCATGAGGCGCAAAAAGATAGCCTTTGTTACGCACGGTTTTAATGCGGTAGGGTTCGGCAGCGTTATCGAGCAGTTTTTTTCGTAACCGCGAAATAGCTACATCCACGCTACGATCCAGCCCGTCATAACTGACGCCGCGTAAATTCTTCAGCAGCGCATCGCGGTCCATAATTTGTCCGGCATGGGTGGCTAGTTCCCATAACAATTCAAAATCAGCCGTCGAGAGTGAAATCTCATGGTTAGCAAGTGTCACTACGCGGTTGATGGGGTCGATAGTTAACGTACCGAAATGCAATGGTTTGTAAGGTGTCAGAGATGTTTCCTGAATACCTTTGGTCAGCGTCGCTTGTTCGTTCTGACGCAAATGTAAACGTAAACGCGCCAACAGAACAGCGGGGGGCGTTGTTTTGAGAATATAGTCGCAGGCACCCATTTCCAGCGCCAGAATGTGGTTCATATCGCTATCGAGAGAGGTCAGCAGAACAATCGGCCCGGACCATTTTGTGCGTAAATCGCGGCAGATGGACATTCCGTCTTTGCCAGGCAGCATGATATCAAGCAGCACCAGATCCGGATTTTCCCGCAGAATTGTCTCTTCGGCATGGTCGCCGCGCGGTTCCACGGTAACCTGCATATCATGCTTTGCCAGGTACGCGGCAATCAGTGAACCAACTTCTGTGTCATCTTCCACAAAAACGATAGTGTTCATATTATTCACGGCAGATATAAAAACGTCACAATACACCGCGCTGATTTTACTTACTATCAATCGTTTCTAAACAAGGTTGCATCGGGTATTCTACAGATGACTTGTTATGGAAGTGTTAAGGTAAAACAATGGGGCTGGTAATCAAAGCCGCGCTTGGTGCGCTGGTGGTGGTGTTGATTGGTGTATTAGCAAAAACGAAAAATTACTATATCGCCGGGCTGATCCCGCTTTTTCCGACCTTTGCGCTCATCGCGCATTATATTGTTGTCAGTGAACGCGGCATTGAAGCTTTGCGCGCCACAATCGTTTTCAGTATGTGGTCGATTATTCCCTATTTTGTTTATCTGGCGTCGTTGTGGTATTTCACCGGAATCATGCGCTTGCCCGCTGCTTTTGTGGGTTCTGTTGCGTGCTGGGGGCTAAGCGCATGGGTGCTAATTATTTGCTGGATGAAACTGCATTAACGCAAATGACGACCGCCATCAAGCGGGAAACTACGCCCGGTTACAAAGCAACTGGTGAGTAAGTAATCGACAAGATCGATAACTTCTTTTTCACCAGGCGCGGTTTTCATCAGTGATTTATTCAGCGCCTGTTGGCGATATTCGGCATCATCATGCTCGTTAAACAGGATCAGCGATGGTGCAATAGAATTCACTTTCACTTCCGGTGCCAGTTTGCGGGCAAACGAACGGGTCATATTATCCAGTGCCGCTTTACTTGCAGCATAGGCAATATGTTTGTCGCTTCCGCGCTCCACCACATAATCGGTGAAGTGAATGATATCGCTGGCGGCGTGTCCGTGACCGCGTAGTAATCTTTCCAGCGCATGGTTGAGCAGGTAAGGGGTATTAACATGGATCTGCATCATGCAGGCCAGAACATCAGTCAGTGGCATACCTGGTTTTTCTGCCATCCACGCACTGGCGTTATGCAAAATGGCACGCAGGCCGTGGGTGGTTTTTAACACTTCATCGGCAAACGCCATCACGCCGTCGTTCGTTGAAAAATCAGCCTGAATACACTGCGCACCTGCATTAACCAGTCCATCAATGGCAGGATAGTGCGTCCGATAGCTGACAATCACCGGTTGCTTTTGATTAATGAAATGCCAGGCGAGAGCGAGGCCGATACGACGGCCTCCGCCAGTGATTAATATTGGCAAGGGCTGGGTTTTCCCCATCGTTAATCTCCTTTGCAAGCAAACGATGGGACGAAAGTTATCCCACCAGCATCCAGGTGGCCGGAACTGCGGCAATTAACAGCATGCCAATCAGCACCATTTCCTGACGATTCAATACATTATCATGTGTATGCGTTTTACGCGCGTACAGGAAGACCAGTAGCCCTGGCGCATACAAAACGACGGACAACAACAGGTGCATTGGGCCTGAAGCGTATAATAACCATAAGCCATAAATGCAGGCACCGACACCTACCGCTTTATGCAGTGGACGAGTAGCGATTTTCAACAAGAACGCGCCAACCAGGAAATAGGGCACCAGAATCATCTCTGAGGCGATGGTCAGCAACGTGTTGTAATCAGAGCCGGTCAGCCAGATCAGCACCAGACAAATTTGCACGCAGATGTTGGTCAGCCACAGCGAGGCAGACGGCGCTGCTTGTGCATTCTGGCGCGCAAAAATACGCGGGAATGCCTTATGCGTCGCTGCCAGGAAGGGGACTTCTGCCGCCATAATGGTCCAGCTTAGATACGCGCCACAAACAGAAACGATCAATCCGGCAGCGATGATAATCTCGCCCCACGGCCCCATCATTTTCACCATCAGACCGGCCATAGACGGGTTACGAATCTCAGCCAGTTCAGGACGAGCAACCACCCCCAGCGAAAGCAGCGTGACCAATAAATAAACGCCCAGTGCAGAAAGCACCGCCAGAAGCGTCGCTTTGCCAACATCATGTTTATTCCGCGCCCGTGAAGAAACAACCACCGCACCTTCCACACCAATGAATACCCACAGTGTGATCAGCATGGTGTTTTTCACCTGTTCCCATACCGGCACGCCAAGCGCAAGGCCAGTAAAATCGAGCTTGAAGGTGTCCAGTTTGAACATCATCATCGCCAGCACAATAAACAAACCAAGCGGCAATAATTTTGCCAATGTCGCCACCAGATTAATGCTGGCGGCGGTTTGTACGCCGCGCAGGATCAAAAAGTGAACAATCCACAATAATGCCGATGCACCGACGATCGATTGCCAGGTGTTACCATCGCCAAACAGGCGTAGTTCCGGCGTATCGGTGAAGAAACTTAATGCGGAAAAGACGATAACCAGATAAGAGACGTTGGCGATAACCGCACATAGCCAGTATCCCCACGCGGAGCAGAAGCCGATTAACTCACCAAACCCTTCCCGTGCATAGGTAAAAATACCGCCGTCAAGGTCGGGACGAATGCGTGTCAGGATCAGCATGGCAAAGGCCAGCAATAAGATGCCAGCGCCAGTAATACCCCAGCCGATGAGCAATGCTGCCGGGCTGGCAACCGCCGCCATATTTTGCGGCAGACTGAAAACACCCGCGCCCAGCATTGAGCTTAATACCAGCGCGGTGAGTGCGCTCAGTCCCAGTTTCTTTTCCATCGATATCCAGTGTTTAAAACGTGTTCAGAAGAATAAATATTAGGGCAAAACGCATAAAAATGGTGAATGCCACTAAAGCGCGGGATTTTACGAAGAGAAGTGGCGGCATGCAATGGTTGCGGGAAAATTTGTAGCTAAAAATCTGAAAGGCGGCATAAAGCCGCCTTAATGTGATACTGAATAGTTATTTATTTATACAGGTCTGCACTGATGGTCAGGTTATTACCACGTTCCTGCCACTGGCGGGTGATGTGGTAATACTTAGCACCTTTCTTCGCGGCACGTTTAGCAACCTGGTAGGAGACTTCGGTCATGTTGCCGTAGTTACCCGAGAACTTAATGCTATCGAACGGAACCATCATTGCTGCGGTCGCTTTGTTCAGTTCTTCTACTTTGGTGCCGTCAGGAAGCGTGACGGTGTAACGTCCGCCTTTTGAGGACTGAGTTTCAAAGAAACGACCAACTTCAGCACTTGGTGATGCAGTAGTGGCAACGCCCGGGATTTCAACTTTCTTCGCGGCTTCGCCACCTGCGGCCAGTGCCGCGCGACCAGCATCAGAATCCGCAGGGATCACATCCGGGCTCTGGACGATGCGTTTTTTAGCATCTTGTTTGTAGATGAACGCAGTAATACGCTGGTTGCCGCCCTGGTTGGCATCTATCTGGCGAACGATGTAGTAAGAGTAGGCACCTTTCGCTTTTGCTGCTTTGGTGATGGCATCGTTCACTTCCGGTTGGCTGCGGAAGAAGCCCTGGACGGTCACGGTGTCATACGGTTCGATCAAAACAGCCTGGTCTTTAGGCAGTTCAATAACGCCATTAAAAACGCGATTCTTATCAGCTTCTGCTTTTTCAGCATCGGCTTTATAAAGATCGGCAACTACACGCCAGTTACCGCTGTTACCGAAATCTGAAGTGTCGACAACATAAAAAGAGGCGGCGCCTTCTTTATCAGCGCGACGGGAAACGGCTTTAACCGCTTCACCAATGGCATTAAAACGACCGGTAACCACTACACGGTCAAAAGGTTTAACCGCTGCCGCTTGCTCCGGTGTCAGTTCTGTTGCTGCGTTAACGGAAAATGCCGTAGCAGAAAGCAGTGCCGACGCCAGGAGGGTGTTCTTAAGCTTCATAAAAATAATCCTTCGCCTTGCGCAAACCAGGTACTGGTATTGTTATTAACGAGAAACGTGGCTGATTATTGCATTTAAAGTGTGTAACTGTCTGCGTGATTTTTTCATATCAGACTTCTTGATTTGATTTTAAATCTGATCGAATGAACATCGCGCTTAAAAAATAGCCACAATAACAGAAGAATGACTGAACTGGCTGAATTGTATAAGTTAATTTAATGTTAACTGGTGGCTGGCGTCGGTGAAATCTCATGTTTTACCTGATTATCAAAGACAATTATCGCCCATTATCCTGTGTTCTATGGTGTTTATCCCGCTATCAAGGCTGAATCGTTAATATTTTGCGAGTTCACGCCGAAATACTGATTTTTGACGCTAGATCACAGGCATTATTTTCAGTACGTTATAGGCGTTTGTTACTAATTTATTTTAACGGAGTAACATTTAGCTCGTACATGAGCGGCTTGTGTATCAAAAACACAGGCAAACCATCATCAATAAAACCGATGGAAGGGAATATCATGCGAATTGGCATACCAAGAGAACGGTTAACCAATGAAACCCGAGTTGCAGCAACGCCGAAAACAGTGGAGCAGTTGCTGAAACTAGGTTTTACCGTCGCGGTAGAGAGCGGCGCAGGTCAACTGGCTAGTTTTGACGATAAAGCGTTTGTGCAAGCGGGCGCCGAAATTGTAGAAGGGAATAACGTCTGGCAGTCAGAGATCATTCTGAAGGTCAATGCGCCGTTAGATGATGAAATTGCGTTACTAAATCCGGGAACCACGCTGGTGAGCTTCATCTGGCCCGCGCAGAATCCGGAGTTAATGCAAAAACTCGCGGAGCGTAACGTGACGGTGATGGCGATGGACTCTGTACCACGTATCTCACGTGCTCAATCGCTTGATGCGTTAAGTTCGATGGCGAACATCGCTGGTTATCGCGCCATTGTTGAAGCGGCTCATGAGTTTGGGCGCTTCTTTACCGGGCAAATCACAGCAGCAGGTAAAGTGCCTCCGGCAAAAGTGATGGTGATTGGTGCGGGCGTTGCGGGCCTGGCGGCCATTGGCGCAGCAAACAGCCTCGGCGCAATTGTGCGTGCATTCGATACCCGCCCGGAAGTGAAAGAACAGGTTCAAAGTATGGGGGCGGAATTCCTCGAGCTGGATTTTAAAGAGGAAGCCGGTAGCGGCGATGGTTACGCCAAAGTGATGTCGGAAGCGTTCATCAAAGCAGAAATGGAACTCTTTGCCGCCCAGGCAAAAGAGGTCGATATCATTGTGACCACCGCGCTTATTCCAGGCAAACCAGCACCGAAACTGATTACCCGTGAAATGGTTGATTCTATGAAGTCGGGTAGTGTGATTGTCGACCTGGCAGCCCAAAACGGTGGTAACTGTGAATACACCGTGCCGGGTGAAATCTTCACCACGGAGAATGGTGTCAAAGTGATTGGCTACACCGATCTTCCTGGTCGCCTGCCGACGCAATCCTCACAGCTTTACGGCACCAACCTTGTCAATCTGCTGAAACTGTTGTGCAAAGAGAAAGACGGCAATATCACGGTTGATTTTGATGATGTGGTGATTCGCGGCGTGACCGTGATCCGTTCTGGCGAAATTACCTGGCCGGCGCCGCCGATTCAGGTTTCTGTCCAACCGCAGGCAGCACAGAAAGCGGCACCTGATGTTAAAACCGAAGAAAAATGTGCCTGCTCACCGTGGCGTAAATATGCGCTGATGGCGCTGGCAATCATCCTTTTCGGCTGGTTGGCAAGCGTAGCACCGAAAGAATTCCTCGGGCACTTTACCGTTTTCGCGCTGGCCTGCGTCGTAGGTTATTACGTGGTGTGGAATGTCTCCCACGCGTTGCATACGCCGCTGATGTCGGTTACTAACGCGATTTCAGGGATTATTGTTGTCGGAGCTCTATTGCAGATTGGCCAGGGCGGCTGGGTTAGCTTCCTTAGTTTTATCGCGGTGCTTATCGCCAGCATTAATATTTTCGGTGGCTTTACCGTGACTCAGCGCATGCTGAAAATGTTTCGCAAAAACTAAGGGGTAACATATGTCTGGAGGATTAGTTACAGCTGCATACATTGTTGCCGCGATCCTGTTTATCTTCAGTCTGGCCGGGCTTTCTAAACATGAAACGTCTCGCCGTGGTAACAACTTCGGTATCGCCGGGATGGCGATTGCGTTAATTGCAACCATCTTCGGGCCGGATACTGGCAATGTTGGCTGGATCCTGGTTGCGATGGTCATTGGTGGCGCGATTGGTATCCGTCTGGCGAAGAAAGTCGAAATGACTGAAATGCCGGAACTGGTGGCGATCCTGCATAGCTTCGTGGGGCTGGCGGCGGTGCTGGTTGGCTTTAACAGCTATCTGCATCATGACGCGGGAATGGCACCGATTCTGGCCAACATTCACCTGACGGAAGTGTTCCTTGGCATCTTTATTGGTGCGGTAACCTTTACCGGTTCGGTTGTGGCGTTCGGTAAGCTGTGCGGAAAGATTTCGTCTAAACCGTTGATGCTGCCAAACCGCCATAAAATGAACCTGGCTGCATTGGTCGTTTCCTTCCTGCTGTTGATGGTGTTTGTTCGTACCGATAGTGTTGGCTTGCAGGTGCTGGCATTGCTGATAATGACCGCTATAGCGCTGGTCTTCGGTTGGCATTTAGTGGCTTCCATCGGTGGCGCTGATATGCCAGTGGTGGTGTCGATGCTGAACTCCTACTCCGGTTGGGCGGCGGCAGCGGCGGGCTTTATGCTCAGTAACGACCTGCTGATTGTGACCGGTGCGCTGGTCGGTTCGTCGGGCGCGATTCTTTCTTACATTATGTGTAAGGCGATGAACCGTTCCTTTATCAGCGTCATTGCGGGCGGTTTCGGCACTGATGGTTCCTCTACCGGTGATGATCAGGAAGTGGGCGAGCACCGCGAAATCACCGCAGAAGAGACGGCGGAGCTGCTGAAAAACTCGCATTCAGTAATCATTACTCCAGGGTATGGCATGGCGGTAGCGCAGGCACAGTATCCGGTCGCAGAAATCACCGAGAAACTGCGTGCGCGCGGTATCAATGTGCGCTTCGGGATTCACCCGGTTGCGGGGCGTTTGCCAGGGCATATGAACGTGTTGCTGGCGGAAGCGAAAGTACCGTATGACATCGTGCTGGAAATGGACGAAATCAACGATGACTTCGCTGATACCGATACCGTACTGGTGATTGGTGCCAACGATACGGTTAACCCGGCGGCACAGGACGATCCGAAGAGCCCGATTGCTGGCATGCCTGTTCTGGAAGTGTGGAAAGCGCAGAACGTGATTGTCTTTAAACGCTCGATGAACACCGGCTATGCTGGCGTGCAAAACCCGCTGTTCTTCAAGGAGAACACCCACATGCTGTTTGGTGACGCCAAAGCCAGCGTGGATGCAATCCTCAAAGCTCTGTAACCTCAACGGCCTCTACGGAGGCCGTCACTCTTTATTGAGATCGCTTAACAGAACGGCGATGCTTTGGCCTCCCGCCGTTTGCTCAAGTGCAATTTTGACAATAATCGTCAACGGCACAGAAAGCAGCATACCTACAGGTCCTAACAACCATCCCCAAAAAATTAATGACAAAAAAACCACCAGTGTGGAAAGTCCTAACCCGCGCCCCATAATGCGTGGTTCCAGAATATTGCCGAAGACCAAATTAATCAGCAGATATCCCGCCAGTACAAGTAACGCCTCGTAGAAACCATTAAACACCAGTACCTGAGCAATAGGGGGAATTGCTGCCAGAACTGAACCAATATTGGGTATGTAATTAAGCGCAAAGGCCAGCAATCCCCAGACAAAAGCAAAGCGAACATCCAGTGCAGCGAGCATCGCCCAGGCGACCAGTCCGGTGACGATGCTGATAGCCGTTTTTAGTACCAGGTAATGCGACACACTGTCAATCGCGCGCTGTATTGCCGCCATCCCTTCAACCGGACGCGCCATCATTTGCTGGAGTTTACCGGGTAGTTGTGGAACTTCGAGCAGCATAAACAACACCGTCAGCAACAATAAAAATATTGACGACATGGCATTAGATAACTGAGTCAGTAAGTTGGTGAGCAACGTCATTGCCGAGTTCGGATCAATGTAATGAGCCAGTTGGTCAACTGAGACATCAATACCCACGCGCTGTAATAAAGGTTCCAGAGCCTGCAGCGGTTTTATGATTGAGCTGCGATACTGTGGCAAAGTGCGGGTCAGTTCATTGAGTGTTGAACCGAGATAGGCCAGCATTAACACCATCGCCATCACGATAATGGTCATCAAAATTGACACCGCCAGTACGCGCGGCACTCGCCAGCGAACCATGCGTTGTACCAGAGGATTAAGTATTACAGCGATAAATAGCGAGAGGATAAAGGGGACGATGATATCGGCGGCAAACCGGATACCGCACAGAATAATGACCAGCATTCCCAACATTATGACGATTTTTAGACCATTGAGTGTGATGATCGGCTTTGCCATGCTTATCCCCGTATATTCTTCCTTCGCTAATAATATTTTATTTTTAGCGGCGGCATTATAACGAAAATCAAACCACTCAGGTAAAGAAATGAAAATGTTTTGAGTTAATTCTTAAGCTATGATACAAATCAGACGTGTTCAACTACCGAGGACAATTATCATCCGCGATGACGAGAAGCAACACTGCGGATAATTGTAATTTTATGGACAATTTGTTCAGGACGTTATTTTCTACATTTACCCATCTTCGTACCTCATCCACTATCTTGCTCGCAGGTGAGCAGCACTGGCGCAACGCGCTTTAGTCCTTTCTTCTGCCGAAGCTTGCGCTATGCGCTGGGCTTGACCTCTTTACTTTCGCTGAATTAAGCGAATATTAAAATAATTCTCTTGCAGGAGAAGGGTAATGTATTTTTATTGGATTTTATTAGGTCTGGCTATTGCCACAGAAATTACCGGCACGTTATCTATGAAATGGGCTAGCGTCAGTGATGGAAACAGCGGGTTTATTTTAATGCTGGTGATGATTTCTCTGTCATATATACTTCTCTCTTTCGCCGTTAAAAAAATTGCGTTAGGCGTAGCCTATGCGCTGTGGGAAGGTATCGGTATTTTATTTATTACGCTGTTTAGCGTTCTGTTATTTGATGAAAGTTTATCGCTGATGAAAATTGTTGGGTTAACAACTCTGGTTGCCGGGATTGTCTTGATCAAATCGGGTACACGTAAAGTGCGTAAATCTACGCTGGAGCAGAATCATGGCTCAGTTTGAATGGATTCACGCCGCTTGGTTGGCACTGGCGATAGTGCTGGAAATTATTGCTAACGTCTTTTTGAAATTTTCTGATGGCTTTCGCCGTAAAGTCTATGGCTTGCTGTCGCTGGCGGCGGTACTTGCTGCTTTTAGTGCACTATCCCAGGCAGTGAAAGGGATCGACTTGTCAGTGGCGTATGCGCTGTGGGGTGGGTTTGGTATTGTCGCCACATTAGCAGCCGGTTGGGTCCTGTTTGGTCAGCGGTTAAACCGCAAAGGCTGGGTTGGTCTGGTCCTGTTGTTAGCCGGAATGATCATGGTGAAACTCGCCTGATGTTTATGCTGCCCGTATTTTCGGGCAGCATTTAAACGCTATTGCCGGGATAACTCTTCCAGTTTGTCGCGAAAGCCGGTAACAGAGATAGCCCGGTTATCAGCCCGCCAGCGATCCTTAGCCGCAGGCGCCGAACTTTGCACGCCAATCAACTGCCAGCCGTCATCAGTATGCAGCATTAGCGGCGAACCGCTGTCACCCGGCAGGGTATCGCACTGATGCGACATCACCGACGTTTGCGCCCAGCCAGTCACTTCGCAATTTTTATGACTGTACAACGTATCCAGGTGATCCTCGGGATAGCCTGCCTGGGTCACTTTACGACCTGCCGTTTTTAATGCGGCGGTGAGTGCTGCTTTGTCTCCCTCGAAAAGTGGTAAGGGTGTAATGCCAGAAGGCGGATTGCGCAGCACAATCAAACCAAAATCCCACGGCGCAGCAGCAGGCGGGACAATCCAGCCATCTCCATTAGCCTTTAACCGTTTACCTAGTGTCGGATCAACGCGGCCTTCAATGTTGTGGATCTCATAGCGCCATAGCCCCTTATTCGACACAAAACGCAGCGCAATTGCTTTGTCTGGTTTGCCTTTTGGCGGCGTTAATAAACAGTGCCCCGCCGTTAATGCGAGATTGGGCGCAATCAGGGTGGCCGTGCAGAGATTTCCACTGGCAGTCTCCAGTTGCCCAACCGCATCCCACGGAGATTGGGTCGTGTTAATTACTGGCACTCGATCGTCATGACCGAAAAAAAGGGTGCTGACTTCATCATTAGCCGATTCAGGACTGTCAGGTTTATCTGCAAATACCAATGCAGATGTCAAACTAATTGCACCCAGTACTACAGCAATGGTTGTACGCATATCACACTCTGGTGGGTAATTATGATTATTAAAAGCAAACCCTCATAAATACTATAGCCGGGACAGGATTAAAGTGGGAGTGAAATCAGATAACTACGATCAGAAAAGATAAAAGCGAGTGGCAATCAATGCACATAAAATAAGGATGATAAGAATGAACTCAAAGCGATAACGGCCCACCATAGTACCCTCCGCTTAAGGCGGCGCTAAACGTTATCCGTCTAGCGCCGTAATTTTCAGGCGCAAGGGGGCGCGCCATTATTGCTGCTGAAAACTTAAGCTGCTGGTTGGGCAGCTGGTTTTGCAGGTTGCTGATGGCTGTGTTTCTTGGTGTGCTTTTTCGCGGCTTGTGCTTTTTGTTCCGGAGCTTTCTGTTCGGTTTTCGCTTTTTTATGATGCTTTTTAGCCGCCTGCGCTTTTTGGGCAGGTGCTGCTTTATGCTGTTTTTTATGATGCATGGTTTTTGCAGGTGCAGCTTTGGTGACAGTAGTTGCAGGGGCAGGTGTGGTCGCAGTCTCTGCGGCAAAAGCGGCAGAAGAGAGACTCATCGCAGCGGCAACAACCAGAGCTAATACTTTTTTCATTGTCATACCCTCAATTTGGTTTTTTTATGCAACCCCACTACGGGGCCGATGTAATGACTATATCTCGGGTAATGAGAGGCTTCCGTGAGTGGTTGGTTTCGGCATGTAACGATATGTACAAAGTAAATTGGTAAATAATAACGCGATGTGACTTAAGGTAAATTCCCTACTAATATCAGTAGTCTTGATCGAGTTTACTATTTCTCTGTTCCCAAAACGGTAGAATTACTTTGCATCATCAATAAATGACACACAGTAAATGAATCCGCTAATTTGGGTATTTATTATCCTGATGACATTAGATGCGCTGCGGGAATTGGCTGGCGCTTCGTCTATTTTAGGATGGTTATTAACGTTGAGTTGAGCAGACAATAAGCCCGGGTGGGTATTTTACTCAGCCCGGGCTTATTTTTTCAGGCGTGCAATCGATGGTGCAAACGTGTACCCACTATAATCGCGACCACCAGCATCGACGCAATAAAGGCGCCAACGCCGTTCCAGCCGTAGTTATGCCAGAAGACCCCACCTAATGTTCCAGCAATGCTTGACCCCAGGTAGTAACTGAACAGATACAGCGAGGAAGCCTGGCCTTTGGCGCGTTTAGCACGGGGGCCAATCCAGCTGCTGGCGACCGAGTGAGCAGCAAAGAATCCGGCGGAGAAGAGCAACATCCCGGCAAAAATCAGCCATATCGAACTGAACAATGTCATTAACAGGCCAACAAGCATGACACCTGTCGAAGACAGCATCACCGGACCGCGTCCGAAGCGGGTGGTCATGGTTCCAGCTTTTGGTGAACTCCAGGTACCGGTCAAATAGGCCAGCGATAATAAACCCACCACCGCCTGGCTGACATGCCACGGGGAAAGCATCAAGCGATAGCCAATATAATTAAACAGGGTGACGAATGAGCCCATCAGCAAAAAACCTTCTGCGAATAATAAAGGCAATCCCTGGTCGCGCCAGTGCAGACGGAAGTTGATAAACAATGTTTTAGGGCGCAGTGAGGAAGGGCGGAAATGGCGAGATTCTGGAAGAATTTTCCAGAACATTAACGCCGAGGCCAGTGCGAAACAGCCAATCGCTGCCAGTGCAATTCGCCAGTTGAAGAAATCGGTGAAGACACCGCTAATTAAGCGTCCGCTCATACCGCCAATCGAGTTACCGCTGATGTACAACCCCATCGAAAAGGCGACAAAACTCGGGTGGATCTCTTCGCTAAGGTAGGTCATGCCCACCGCAGCCACGCCGCTTAATGAAAGGCCAATCAAGGCGCGCATCACCAAAATGCCGTGCCAGCTGGTCATCATCGTCGAAAGTAACGTGCAGATGGAGGCCAATAACAGCGCCGTAACCATCACTGGTTTGCGACCAATGGCATCGGAAAGCGGGCCAGTAAACAGCAATCCGATAGCCAACATTGCCGTTGAAATTGACAGTGAAATACTACTGTTTGCGGGTGTTAAGCCAAACTCCTGTGAAAGAACCGGAAGGATAGGTTGCACACAATAGAGAAGTGCGAAGGTTGCCAGTCCGGCAGAAAAAAGCGCCAGGGTCACGCGCATAAATTGCGGCGTACCGCGTTTGATGAACAGGTTTGGCTGGGAAACGTTTTGCTTGTCAGTGGCGCTTGCCGGAGCGCCATCAACAGTTGTGGTACGACTCACTTGAAATCCTTACTAAATATGCGCGTTGTGTTAGCTCAGGAATAGAGTAGGAAAATCGAATTGTTATGTCTAATATATTAATAGTCTCAAATAATATGTATGAAATATGAATATCGAATTGCGTCACCTACGTTACTTCATCGCTGTTGCAGAAGAATTGCATTTTGGTCGAGCTGCTGCGCGCCTGAATATTTCTCAACCGCCACTAAGCCAACAGATTCAGGCGTTGGAGCAACAAATTGGCGCGTGCCTGCTGGCCAGGACCAATCGAAGCGTCGCGCTCACCGCTGCAGGCAAACAATTTCTTGCCGATAGTCGTCAAATTCTTTCTCTGGTAGACGATGCCGCCGCGCGAGCAGAACGACTGCATCAGGGGGAGGCGGGAGAGTTACGCATTGGTTTTACCTCATCGGCGCCATTCATTCGCGCAGTGTCAGATACCTTATCGTTATTTCGCCGCGAATTTCCTGATGTCCATTTGCAGACGCGCGAGATGAATACCCGCGAGCAAATTGCGCCCCTTATCGAAGGGACGCTCGATATGGGACTGTTACGCAATACTTTGCTGCCGGAGACATTGAACCATGCGGTAATTGTGCATGAACCGCTTATGGCGATGATTCCGCACGATCATCCGTTAGCCGGTAAATCTGTAGTTACGTTGGCGGAACTGGCAAAAGAGCCGTTTGTTTTCTTTGATCCTCACGTTGGGACAGGGCTTTATGATGACATTCTTGGCCTGATGCGACGCTACAATCTTACACCGGTTATTACCCAGGAAGTGGGCGAGGCGATGACCATCATTGGCCTTGTGTCTGCCGGTTTGGGCGTTTCGATTTTGCCCGCCTCATTTAAGCGTGTTCAGCTTAATGAAATGCGTTGGATACCTATTGCTGAAGAAGATGCGGTTTCTGAAATGTGGTTGGTCTGGCCAACGCATCATGAACAAAGTCCGGCAGCGCGAAACTTTCATATTCAGCTGCTGAATGCTCTCAGGTGAGGTAAAATTCAGCTAAAAAACCCGAAAAGTGTGCTGTTAATCACATGGCTAAGTAAAAATTTGACGGCACGCATTGAAGTGTTTCACCATAGCCTACAGATTATTTCGGAGCGCGAAAATATAGGGAGTATAAGGTGGTTGCAGAAAACCAGCCTGGACATATTGATCAAATAAAGCAGACCAACGCGGGTGCTGTTTATCGCCTGATTGATCAGCTTGGTCCCATTTCGCGTATCGACCTTTCCCGCATGGCGCAACTGGCTCCCGCCAGTATCACCAAAATTGTCCGCGAAATGCTAGAAGCGCATCTGGTGCAAGAGTTAGAAATTAAAGAAGGGGGAAACCGTGGCCGCCCTGCGGTGGGGTTGATGGTGGAAACAGAAGCCTGGCATTATCTTTCTCTGCGCATCAGTCGTGGTTTAATTTTTCTTGCCCTGCGTGATTTAAGCAGCAAGCTGGTGGTGGAAGAGACCCAGGAGCTGGCGCTTCAGGATGAATTGCCTTTGCTGGAACGTATCATTGCGCATATTGATCAGTTTTTTATCCGTCATCAGAAAAAACTCGAGCGCCTGACATCCATCGCCATTACTTTGCCGGGAATTATTGATACGGAAAATGGTATTGTGCACCGGATGCCGTTTTACGAGGATGTGAAAGAGATGCCGCTCGGCGAAGCGCTGGAGCAGCACACAGGTGTACCGGTTTACATTCAGCATGATATTAGTGCATGGACGATGGCCGAGGCATTATTTGGAGCCTCTCGCGGGGCGCGCGATGTGATTCAGGTGGTAATTGATCACAATGTTGGCGCGGGCGTGATTACCGACGGTCACTTGTTACATGCCGGAAGCAGTAGCCTGGTAGAAATTGGTCATACCCAGGTGGATCCGTATGGTAAACGCTGTTATTGCGGTAACCACGGTTGTCTGGAAACCATCGCCAGTGTGGACAGCATCCTCGAACTGGCGCAATTACGTCTTAATCAGTCAATGAGTTCGATGTTGCACGGGCAGCCTTTGAGCGTAGATTCATTATGCCATGCGGCGTTGCAGGGTGACTTGCTGGCAAAGGATATTATCACTGGCGTAGGCGCGCATGTTGGGCGTATTCTGGCCATCATGGTGAATTTATTTAACCCACAAAAAATACTGATTGGCTCGCCGTTAAGCAAAGCGGCAAATATTCTGTTCCCTGTGATTTCTGACAGCATCCGTCAGCAGGCGCTTCCTGCATACAGCCAGCATATTAGCGTTGAGAGCACTCAGTTCACCAATCAGGGGACAATGGCAGGGGCCGCGCTGGTAAAAGATGCGCTATATAATGGATCTTTGCTGATTCGTCTGTTGCAGGGTTAACATTTTTTAACTGTTCTACCAAAATTTGCGCTATCTCAAATTGAGTGCAGAAAGCATAACTTAGACTTTCCACGTTGAATTATTTTCCTGGCTTATATTAGTGAAGCATAACGGTGGAGTTAGTGATGCTGAAGCGTTTCTTTATAACAGGTACAGACACTTCTGTAGGGAAAACGGTGGTTTCCCGCGCATTGCTACAAGCGTTAGCCTCCCAGGGAAAAACAGTTGCGGGATACAAACCCGTAGCGAAGGGGAGCAAAGAGACACCTGAGGGGCTGCGTAACAAAGATGCCCTGGTGTTGCAGAGTGTTTCATCAATTGAACTGCCTTATGAAGCAGTCAATCCCATTGCGTTAAGCGAAGAAGAAAGTAGCGTGGCGCACAGTTGTCCAATCAATTACACGCTCATTTCAAATGGTCTGGCTAACCTGACTGACAAAGTTGATCATGTTGTCGTTGAGGGGACTGGCGGATGGCGTAGCCTGATGAATGATCTGCGTCCGCTCTCTGAATGGGTGGTCCAGGAGCAGCTACCAGTGTTGATGGTGGTGGGTATTCAGGAAGGCTGTATTAACCATGCGCTTCTGACCGCACAAGCGATTGCGAACGACGGTCTGCCTCTCATTGGCTGGGTGGCTAATCGTATTAACCCTGGGTTAGCGCATTATGCTGAAATCATTGATGTGCTGGGTAAAAAACTCCCGGCACCGCTCATTGGTGAACTGCCTTATCTGCCCCGAGCTGAACAGCGAGAACTGGGTCAATACATCCGCTTAGCCATGCTGCGTAGTGTGCTGTCGGTAGATAGAGTCAGGGTGTAAGGTCCGCGACATTACCGACGCGATCACGCAGGCAATCAATAAACCGGGGAGTAGCTGATACTCCCCGGTCATTTCACATATCATCAATGTCGACATAATTGGCGCATGCGTGGTTGCAGCCAGCAGTGTTGCCATCCCAGTTAGTCCGAGTAAAAGCGTCATTTCTTCGCTGCCTGGAAGCCATAACCCCAGGCTACGTCCATATAGCATGCCAATTGCAAGTCCGATAAATAGCGTTGGCGTAAACACGCCGCCAGGCGCGCCGGAACCGCTACTGGCCAGCACGGCAAAAAGTTTGCAGATGAAGATCGCAGCAATGACCGTAAACAGTGGTGGGGTGGTTAAAAAGGATTGCACCGTACTATAACCATTGCCCCATACGGCAGGTGTGAGCAGGGAAAGCAGGCCGACGATCAACCCCCCTAACGCCAACTGCCAGGGCGGCGTCAGTTTTAGGTGAACAAAACCTTGATGACTGGCGCTCATCATTTTCAACAGTAATGGTCCGCAAAGACCAGCCAGTACGCCGGTACTGATAATTAGCGCATAGTCCCGCACATGCAGCGTCACCTCGAGCTGAACGCTGTAGAGCAATGCATCGCTGTGATTAATAAGATTGCTGACAAGCAATGCCACCACGGCTGAAATCACCACTGGGCCAAGAGAGGCAAGCATCATGGTGCCAAACAGCACTTCGGCAATAAATAAACTCCCGGCAAGCGGTGCGCGATAGGCTGCAGCCATGCCTGCCGCAGCACCGCAGGCAATCCATAATTTCCACTCTTCACGCGGCGTAAAACGTTGGGCAAACCAGCATGCAGCAAGAGCCGCCAGCAGAATCATCGCCCCTTCACGGCCAATTGCGCTACCGCTTGTCACCACCAGCAGAGAGGCAAGTGATTTTACCAGGCTTGCTGCGTAATCGAACTGCCCCTCGCACTGCAACGCTTCCATATAATCGGTCGGCGCATGGGGTCGTTGCTGCGTAACTCTCTGCCAACCCATGAGCAATAAACCTGCCACCAGACCGCCGAGCGCAGGAGTTAACAAGCGTCGCCACGGAGAAAGGTTTGTTGCAGCATTGACCAGACTCCCGGAATCATTGCTCAGGAACAACCACTCCAGCAACAGCATGGCATGACGGAATCCGGCAACGGCAAACGCCGCGAGAATACCGATTATCGTTGCGATAAGCAGACGACGAAACATGGTGCGCAGATCCGGGTAAAGGTGTAGATGATGCATGAGTAGAAATGGCAAGTTAAACACGGGCATCTATTTTGCGGGAAAAGACGTCAGGCGCAAAAGCTGTACGTGCTTTAAGTGGGGAAATGGTGTGACACTGTAACTTATTTAATATGGGATGGCGCGCTAATGTCGCCATCCGGTAATGCTACGGGAACCTTAACGAAAAAGTGGCTTAACTGCGACGGGAATCAGCAATTGTGACTGCCACTCAGCCAGCGTTAAGCGAGCTAGTTCACCAAGCGAGCGGTAAAAAGGGTGTTCTGCTTTTTCGATAAACACCTCGAGAAAGCGCGTCGACCACGGTAAAAGATGCCACGCCAGCAACTCTTCGCACTCTGTCTGACGACCGCTCTCCGCCAGCCAGGCCGCCATCAGTAGCAAGGAGCCAAAATGATCTTCAGGTTCGTTTTGCTTCATCTCAAACTGAATGCCTTTTTCGCGCATCCATTGACGAAGTGCCAACGTTGAATCGCCAAACAGTACCGATTCACGGTCCAACCAGACCGATCCCCACGGCGGGGACGGCAACGCCCACGGGCCAACGAATAAACGCTGCCAGGCCTGTGTACGCGACTCTTCACTCTGTTGCTGAAAAGCCGTTACCAGCGGCACTAAAGAAGTTTGCGGCAGAGGCCACTGAGTTTCCCAGCCATCGCTGGTCATTGCAGAAACCAGAGGCGCGGCTTCCTCGCTTTCTGGAGCGTAATAAAACAGCGCCCCCAGCACACGCGCCGCGACAGAAAAATTATCTTGTTGTGAAAAATGCGTCATTCTTATCATCCTGAAACGTGCGGCTTGCCCCGCACCAAGTTGTTAACCTGCGACGGCCATTCCTACCGTCATATGCAGGCCATAAAATCGCGCTCGCCCGATCATCTCACCGCCCGGTATGAGACACAAGCACGTTGCAGTATGTAGACCTGAAAAGACGCGCCAGCGTCCATCATACTTTTTACTGCGGTTCGGCAGGCGCGCCATCTTGAGTCGGTTGTGCAGGGGCAGAATTGTTACCGCTGGTGGTGCGGTCATAGAGAATTTTATGAGTATCATTGGCACAATGGCCAACCACCCTGGTGTCAGGTTGATCGATCTGATCATTTGGCACAATACTTAAAGTAAAGCTACTTTCTGGCACACCGTTATTGATAATACGCTGTGAAATATCGCTCTTTATCCGTTCACAAGAATCTGGCGCGGCCAGCACGGCGGGTGAGGCAATTGTGAGCAGTAGCGCGGCGCAATAAGTTGAGATTTTCATCATTGGCTCCTTAAATGAATATTACTCACTAAGCATAGCATTTCACGTGTAAAGCACTGTATTTACTACTATGATTGATAATAATCTCTACTGTCTGGTGACTAAAGTGAATTTCAAATTACTGCCATGTTTGCTCGCGATAATGCTTACAGGATGCGATCGCGCAGAAGTGACGTTTTCTTTTACGCCAGAGATGGCCAGCTTCTCTAATGAATTTGATTTCGATCCGCTGCGTGGTCCGGTTAAAGATTTCACCCAGACATTGATGAATGAACAAGGGGAAGTGACGAAACGTGTTTCAGGCAGCTTATCGGAAGAAGGTTGCTTTGATTCGCTTGAATTATTGGATCTGGAAAATAATACCGTGGTTGCCTTAGTGCTGGATGCGAATTATTACCGTGACGCGCAGACACTGGAGAAAAAAGTACGTTTACAGGGTAAATGCCAGTTAGCAGAATTACCTTCCGCCGGAGTGAGTTGGGAAACCGATGATAATGGCTTTGTAGTTAAAGCCAGCAGTAAACAGATGAAAGTGGATTATAGGTATGATGAACAGGGCTATCCGTTGGGTAAAACCACGGTAAGCAACGATAAAACGTTATCAGTCACTGCAACACCATCAACTGATCCGATCAAAAAACTCGACTACACGGCGGTTACTTTACTGAATAATCAACAAGTTGGTAATGTGAAGCAAAGCTGTGAATATGACAGTCACGCCAATCCGGTGGACTGCCAATTGATCATTGTTGATGAAGCGGAAAAACCTGCCGTCGAACGGGTTTACACTATCAAAAATACCATTGATTATTATTAACGCTATTGCGCGGTCGGCTTCAGCATCGCCTGACCCGGCGTTTTATGTTCCGCCAGATACTGATGCTGGAATATACACATGCGAATGGCATTGCGATATTGACCATTAATAAAGAATTCATGCATCAGTTCACCTTCGACCGTAAAACCGAGCTTACGGTAAATGTGAATCGCTTTTTCATTCTCTTTATCGACAATCAGATACAGTTTATAGAGATTAAGAACAGTGAAGCCATAATCCATTGCTAATTTTGCTGCGCGTGTTGCCAGACCTTTGCCCTGGTATTCCGGGGAGATGATTATCTGAAATTCTGCGCGGCGGTGGACATGGTTAATTTCAACCAGTTCCACCAGACCCGCTTTTTCACCATCGCACTCCACCACGAAACGGCGCTCACTCTGATCGTGAATATGTTTATCGTACAGATCAGAGAGTTCAACAAAGGCTTCGTAGGGTTCCTCAAACCAGTAACGCATCACGCTGGCGTTATTGTCGAGTTGATGCACATAGCGTAAATCTTCACGCTCCAGCGGACGTAGCTTAACACTGTGGGCGCTTGTCATAACGTGTCCTTACATTCCTTATATCAATAACAGGTTAGGGGGTAATTACGCGGCCAGTACGACGGTCCAGGCAACGTAAAGTATTCGGTTCCCAGTAGGCATTAATGTTGGCACTTTGTTCGCATTTATCGCGGCTATCGAAAGCGGAGTCAACTTTATCCCATTCTTTCTCGGCGCGTTTATTGACTTTTTGACGCAAATTGCGAGTTTCATTCCATTGTTCTTTTTCCATTGTCGCCTGTTGGCGACTCTGTGCGCTGTCGCCAGACTCAATCACCAGTTTATTGGTTTCTGCATGAGTAGTTGCGCTAAATGCCAGTGCGCAAGGTAGCAGAAAAGCGAGCAGTCCGAGCCGTTTGCTGGAAGTAATATTCATGATTCATTCCTTACATGAATGTTTAAAGGGGATTTTACACGATCCACTGCGAACGCAAAACGTACCAGAAGGATGTATAGGGTGATGATATTATGTCGAGCCATAAATATACATGATGTCAATGAGTGACAAAGATGATTAAAACAACGTTACTGTTTTTTGCTACCGCCTTGTGTGAAATTGTCGGATGCTTCCTGCCCTGGCTATGGCTTAAACGGAACGCCAGCGTATGGCTGCTGGTTCCGGCGGGGATTTCTCTGGCGCTTTTCGTCTGGCTGTTAACATTGCATCCGGCGGCTAGTGGGCGAGTGTATGCAGCTTATGGTGGCGTTTATGTTTGCACGGCGCTGCTGTGGCTGCGGGTTGTGGATGGCGTAAAACTCAGTCTCTACGACTGGACTGGAGCATTGGTCGCGCTATGCGGGATGTTGATTATTGTTGCTGGCTGGGGACGAGTTTGATTTTGCCTGGAATGATAAATCTCTTTTATTATTAATAAGATATGCCATACATGGCGTCCAAAATAACAGCAAAATCTGGCTGTCTTTAGATCTATTCACGGCGCAAATACGCGCCTTTTTTTGTGATCATTCTGGCTTTTTTGTGTCTTCATACTTGTATGGTAGTGGTTCAACTGCGTAGATTTCATGCATCACGAAGATCGATGCAAGGAATAAAACATGAAGATCGTAGGGGCTGAAGTTTTTGTCACCTGTCCAGGACGTAATTTTGTCACCTTAAAAATCACCACCGAGGATGGTATTACCGGTCTTGGCGATGCCACGCTTAACGGACGCGAGCTTTCGGTAGCATCTTATCTGCAAGATCATCTTTGCCCGCAACTCATTGGTCGCGATGCACACCGTATCGAAGATATCTGGCAGTTTTTCTATAAAGGGGCGTACTGGCGTCGCGGTCCAGTCACCATGTCGGCCATTTCAGCTGTTGATATGGCGCTGTGGGACATTAAAGCCAAAGCCGCCAACATGCCGCTTTATCAGCTACTGGGTGGCGCGTCTCGCGAAGGGGTTATGGTTTATTGTCACACAACCGGTCACTCCATTGATGAGGCACTGGATGATTATGCTCGTCATCAGGAACTAGGATTCAAAGCCATCCGCGTACAGTGCGGCATTCCAGGTATGAAGACCACCTATGGCATGTCCAAAGGCAAAGGGCTGGCTTATGAACCTGCGACCAAAGGGCAGTGGCCAGAAGAGCAGTTGTGGTCGACGGAAAAATATCTCGACTTCATGCCAAAACTGTTCGACGCGGTACGTAACAAGTTTGGTTTTGATGAACATCTGCTGCATGACATGCACCATCGCTTAACGCCTATTGAAGCGGCGCGCTTTGGTAAAAGCATTGAAGATTATCGCATGTTCTGGATGGAAGACCCGACGCCTGCGGAAAACCAGGAGTGTTTCCGCCTCATTCGCCAACACACCGTCACGCCAATTGCGGTGGGTGAAGTCTTCAATAGCATTTGGGACTGCAAACAACTGATAGAAGAACAACTCATCGACTATATCCGCGCCACGCTGACTCATGCGGGCGGCATCACCGGTATGCGTCGGATCGCTGATTTCGCATCCCTGTATCAGGTACGAACTGGCTCACACGGTCCTTCTGATTTGTCACCTGTCTGCATGGCAGCGGCGCTGCACTTTGATCTGTGGGTACCAAATTTCGGCGTTCAGGAATATATGGGCTATTCCGAACAAATGCTCGAAGTCTTCCCGCATAACTGGACATTTGATAACGGCTATATGCATCCGGGCGATAAACCGGGTCTTGGCATCGAGTTTGATGAAAAGCTGGCAGCGAAATATCCCTATGAACCTGCATATCTGCCAGTCGCACGCCTGGAAGATGGCACACTCTGGAACTGGTAAGGACGGAATATATGGTTAGTGTTGTGGTTGAAAAACCTGGACAAATGCATCTGATTGATAGCGTTTCTTCTGCGCCAAAAGCTGATGAAGTTTGTATCAAAGTTGAGTATGCAGGGATATGTGGTTCAGACCTGCATATTTATCATGGCGCAAATCCTTTTGCTGTTTACCCTCGTATCGTAGGACATGAATTTGTCGGAACGATAACCAGCGTAGGGGACAATATCTCTCCGCAACGCATTGGTGAACGCGTCGTGGTTGATCCTGTCATTAGCTGCGGTCATTGTTATCCATGTTCAATTGGGCGCCCGAATGTGTGCGAAAGCTTAAACGTATTAGGCGTTCATCGCGATGGTGGCTTTACCGATTATACCTGTGTTCCAGCAACTAACATCTGGCGAGTGCCGGAATCTATACCAGCAAACCTTGCAGCGGCAATTGAACCGTATGCGGTAGCCGCCAATGTAACCAATCGTACGGGGGTTTTCCCAACGGATGTTGCACTGGTATATGGAGCAGGTCCGGCAGGTTTAACAATTATTGATGTTTTGTGTAACGTCTGGCAGATTCCAGTAATTGTGGTGGATCAACGCGAAGATCGCCTGCTTATGGCAGGACGTTGTGGTGCGACTCATACTTTTAATAACCGGAATGGTTCATTACGGGAATTTCTGCACAATAATAAACTAACACCTACGTTAATTTATGATGCGGTTTGCCATCCATCTATCCTGGAAGAAGCCGTGACGTTAATCTCTCCTGCCGGGCGAATTGGACTTTTAGGTTTTTCTGCGACACCGTCCGCAATAGCGCAACAAGAATTAACTCGTCGTGAGTTAACCCTCTATTCATCGCGTTTAAATTGTCGTATGTTCCCTACAGTTATTGAGTGGATGGTGATGGGATTAATTCATCCGGAGAATATTATAAGTCATGTTTTTGATATTCAACATGTACATGAAGCATTTAAACTCATCGAGTCTCAACAAGAAGGGCTGTGCAAAGTATTATTGAAATTCCCTGAGTCCTGAATGTCTTATATAAAAGTAACTGTACCTACAAAGGAACATTAATCATGGAAAAGAAAAAGCTATCTCTGGCACTTTGTACTCTGTTTGGTGGATTATTAAGTTTTTCAGCTATCGCCGCAGATGTTACCCTAAAATTAGGGCATCCTGTAAATGAAGAACATAGTTGGCATAAAGCCTCACTGAAGTTTGCTGAGTTGGTAAAGCAAAAAACAAATAATGCGGTAGAAGTTAAAATCTATCCTAATGAATCATTAGGTAAAGAAATGGATATTATTAACGCAATTCAGCTAGGAAGCGTTGATATGACCATTACAGGTGAGTCATTACAAAACTGGGCACCTTCTGCGGCATTGCTGGCAGTGCCTTATATGATTACTTCTTCAGAACAAATGGCAAAAATTGTTAATGGTGAAGTTGGCGCACAAATATCCAAAGATATTGAAGAGCGTGTGAAACTGAAAACCATCGCCTGGTTTGAACGCGGCCCCCGTAACCTGACGTCTAACCGTCCGATTACCAATCCGGAAGAACTTAAAGGGTTAACTCTACGTTTACCGAACGTACCAATGTTCATCAACGTTTGGAAAGATTTGGGCGCTCAACCGACACCAATGGCATTTTCTGAAGTCTTTACTGGTTTGCAGCAGGGAGTGATTGAAGGGCAGGAAAATCCACTTTCTATGATTATGAGTGGTAGTTTCTTTGAAGTACAGAAGTATCTTAACAGGACAGAACATGTTCGTAGCTGGATCTATCTGGTTATGGGGACGAAGAAGTTTAATAAGCTGAAGCCAGAATACCAGCAGGCTATTATTGATGCAGGCAAAGAGGCACAGGCCTATGAACACGAACTATATTTACAGGATGAAGCTAAATTAGTTGAAGCTCTGCAAGCGAAAGGGATGACGCTGGTTGATGTACATCAGAACGAGTTTGCTCGGATAGCAAATGAATCAGTTGAAAAATCAATTAATCCACAAATCAAACCTCTTTACGAAAAAGCTCGAGCAACAAAATAATATTAAACGGGGGGAGATATTCCCCCTTTTTGAGCTACTGAGGGGAAAATATGTTTAATAAGTTATATGGATATATAGAAAAATTTATTTAACTATTGGTACGGTTTTATTAATTGCGCTCATTGGTGTAGTATTGCTCCAGGTTATATCTCGGCCATTACCAATAAGTTCGCCAGCATGGACAGAGGAGGTCGCTCGCTTTCTACTGGTTTACGTTGTCGCATTTGGTTGTGCACTGGCAACGGGTAAACGTGAATTGGTGAACGTTGATTTGGTAGTAAGTCTGCTGCCATCTGGTTTGAAGAAATATCTGGTGCTACTTATTGATTTGGTTATTCTTACCTGCTCAATTACTCTAATGATCAATTCCGTAGAATATGTAGAAAGCACAATGTGGCGTATGGCTACTACACTGCCTATTTCACAGGCATGGGTGACATCCTCGGTGATTATCATTACCGGAAACATATCGCTTTTTACTTTGTTTAATTTGATTCGGGATTTTACGCCGCAAGGGCGGAAATAGAATTATCTAATGTGAGAACAGCGCATGAATCCGACTATTGGTCTGTTTGTGATATTCTTTGTTTCACTTATGCTGGGAGTTCCGGTTATTTTCTCCCTTGCGTTATCGTCAATCTTCTATCTACTGGTCACTGATATGGGACTCGCCATTATGGCGAATCAGTTCTTTAGTGGCATGGACTCTTTTGTACTGCTTTGTATCCCCGGTTTTTTGCTGGCGGGAGGATTAATGAACGGCGGCGGCATTACTGACCGAATTGTATCTTTCAGTAACGCATGGCTGGGTCACATTCGTGGCGGTTTAGCAATGGCCAACGTTAGCGGTTCAATGATCTTTGCAGGTATTTCCGGCACGGCAGTTTCCGAAGCCGCCAGCATTGGATCAGTAATGATCCCCGCAATGAAACGCAGTGGTTACGATGCACCATTTTCTGGAGCAATAACTGCAGTGGCATCGACAGTCGGTCCAATTATTCCGCCCAGTGTACCAATGATCATTGTTGGTACGTTAACCGGTTTGTCAGTGGGTAAACTTTTTATCGCTGGGGCAGTTCCTGGTTTAATGATGGGCTTAACCATGGCCAGTATCGCATGGTACCTGGCGCATAAACGGGGTTATCCAAAAGGTGAGCGGGCTACATTTCGTCAACGGTTACATGCTACGCGTGGGGCGATCTGGGCAATTCTAATGCCGGTCATGATTATCGGCGGTTTGGTGACTGGTCTGTTTACTCCGACTGAAGCATCTGTATTTGCTGTTGTGTTTTCGTTGATCGTGGGCTTTTTTGTCTATGGTGACTTGACTGTGAGCAAATTCATGGGATGTATGATGGAAAGCATCAGCGGTACGGCTGGCATTTTGATGCTGGTTGGTTTCGCCAATGTTTTTGCCTGGATCCTGACATCTGAAGGGATCCCGCAGCAAATTGCTGATGGCATGTTATCTATTACAAGCAACAAATATTTGTTAATTCTAATGATTAACCTGCTGCTGTTGTTGGTCGGCATGTTTATGGAAACCATCGCAGCACTATTGATTCTCTTTACCCCATTGCTATCAGTTGCGACAGCTATCGGTATGGATCCAATCCATTTTGCAGTAATGATGGTAATGAATCTTGTTATCGGCCTGACGACACCACCTGTTGGCGTGTGCCTCTTCGTTTCGCAGGGAATTGCCCGTGTTTCTTTAGGAGAGATCAGTAAAGCGGTAATTCCGTTTATTACAGGAAATATCATTTTGCTATTTATGGTTTCTTATATTCCGGGACTTTCGCTGTGGCTACCGGCATTGCTAGGTATGAAATAATCCATTTTTATTCGTTACCCGGTTATATTTTCCGATAGTGTGGCCGGGCTTTCGCTAATGATAAGAGAAAAAATATACCACTGCGATATTTGCAACAGATACATCGTAGTTTAATTGACAGAAACAGGTCTTCTTATGGAAAACAGACTTTTTAACGCCAGAGCGACACTCCCTGGTTATGATCGTAATAACCTGGCACCCAAAATTGTTCATTTAGGTTTTGGCGCATTTCATCGCGCGCATCAGGGTGTGTATGCCGACATCCTGGCTGCCGAGCATCACAGCGATTGGGGTTACTATGAAGTGAACCTGATCGGCGGTGAACAGCAAATAGCTGATCTAAAACAGCAAGATAATCTCTATACCGTTGCGGAAATGTCGGCCGATGCCTGGACCGCTCGTGTAGTGGGGGTAGTGAAAAAAGCGTTGCACGTGCAAATAGACGGTTTAGACGCTGTGCTTGCTGCCATGTGCGAACCGCAAATTGCAATTGTTTCTCTGACTATTACAGAGAAAGGCTATTTTCACTCTCCGGCGACCGGGCAGTTAATGCTGGATCACCCAATGATCGTTGACGATCTAAACAACCCCCACCAGCCGAAAACGGCACCAGGGGTTATTGTGGAGGCGCTGGCCCGGCGCAAGGCCGCAGGGTTACCGGCATTTACGGTGATGTCGTGCGACAATATGCCGGAAAATGGTCATGTAATGCGTGACGTTGTCACTTCTCATGCACATTCTGTTGATGCGGAACTGGCGCAATGGATTGTCGAAAACGTGACTTTTCCTTCGACAATGGTCGATCGCATTGTCCCGGCGGTGACGGCTGAAACGCTGAATAAAATAGAGCAGCTCACCGGTGTGCGCGATCCAGCAGGTGTAGCCTGTGAACCGTTCCGTCAGTGGGTTATTGAAGATAACTTTGTTGCCGGACGTCCGGAATGGCAAAAAGCAGGTGCTGAACTGGTCAGCGATGTGCTGCCTTATGAAGAGATGAAACTGCGTATGCTCAACGGCAGTCATTCATTCCTGGCGTATCTGGGCTATCTGGCCGGATATCAGCATATTAATGACTGCATGGAAGATGAAAATTATCGCCGTGCGGCACATGCCTTGATGTTGCAGGAACAGGCGCCGACGCTGAAAGTGCAGGGCGTGGATCTGCAAAATTATGCGGATCGACTGATTGAACGCTACAGTAATCCAGCGTTACGCCATCGAACCTGGCAGATTGCGATGGATGGCAGTCAGAAACTCCCGCAGCGAATGCTGGATTCCATTCGCTGGCATCTGAAACAGGGCAGCGCGTTCGATCTGTTGGCGCTTGGCGTCGCCGGTTGGATGCGGTATGTCGGCGGTGTTGATGAGCAGGGTAATCCCATCGAAATTAGTGACCCGTTATTACCGGTCATTCAGGAGGCCGTGCAAAGTAGTGCAGAAGGGCAAGTGCGCGTGCAGTCCTTGATGGCGATTAATGCGATATTTGGTGATGATTTGCCGAACAATGCGTTGTTCACAGCAAAGGTGACGGAAGCGTATTTGTCTTTATTAGCGCATGGCGCGAAAGCGACCGTGGCGAAATATGCGGTGAAGTGATAAGTGACAGCAATGCCGCCATCGGCGGCATTCACACGCTTAGTTCATGCCGAGACGAATCAGGTCCAGAGGCGCGAGTTTTTCATCACAACCTTCAACTACTACGGTTTTACCGCGGCGGATTTGCTCTGCGGTCAGACCTTCAGTATCAATCGACAGGATCTTGCCAGTGTGACCGGTGCCGCTAACCATAACACGGCTGCCAGTAGTGATTGCGTTACGGTTACGATCGTAGGTCGTCATAGGTGTTTTCTCCTTTCTGATTTACAGTCGAAGCCCACGTAACGGGCGCAATATAAATACTCCTGTCGAGTGAATTTTTTTTTGTTTATGATCAAGTTCACATCTTTTTTGATGCTTGCATAAACCAGAAGAAGGGGGATGAACTCTCACCCCGAATGGGATGAGAGGTAAAGAATTACTCTTCGCTGAACCAGTCGCTATTTTCCTGGCGGATTTGGCGCACAGATTCGCTGATTTCATGCAAATGTTGCGACATTGCACGTTCTACGGCATCGCCATCACGTTTTTGCAGAGCAGAGAAAATATCGAGATGTTGGCGTAACAGCATTTCTGGTGGGGAGACGCGGTCGAAACTCATATAGCGTACGCGATCAACGGTCGCTTTCAGATTCTCAATGGTATCCCACGCGAGTTGACAGTCAGCAATCTGAGTCAGGAGCTGATGGAAGTTGTCATCAAGTTCAAAAAAATCATCCAGTTGCTTGCGCTCAATGGCAATGCGTTGCTGGTGAAGATTTTGCTCAAGTTGGTAGCACTGGCTTTCAGTGATCATGCTCGCTGCCCGCCGTGCCACCGCGCACTCAATGGCCTGTCGAATAAAACTGCCATTGCGAACCTGGGTCATGGAGATTTTATTGACGTAGCTGCCACGCTGCGGGCGAATTTGAATCAGGCCGTTTTCAGCCAGTTTAATGAAGGCTTCGCGAACCGGCTGACGTGACACATTGAAACGAACAGAAACTTCTTTTTCCGACAACGGCGTACCTGGTGCAATCAGGCAATGCACAATGTCGCGACGAAGAATACGATAAATTTGCTGATTGACAGGCTGTGTGGGATTAAGTTGTGTTTCGACGGTCATTCGTTATTGCTTTTGAGTGGGTTAACCGCAAGAGTCTACCACTTTTTTGTGACAAGCAATAACCCGGCGGTGAGGCCGGGTATAAAAATTAATGCCGATGGACATTCAGCCCGGCATAGCTTTGGGTAACCGGCATCATTTCCAGGGTATTGATATTAACGTGAGCGGGGAGAGTGGCTACCCACCAGACGGCTTCGCTGACATCTTCTGGCGTCAGTGCAACGGTATTTTGATAGGTTTTTTCTGCTTTGCCGTCATCGCCTTTAAAGCGGACATTGGAAAATTCGGTGCCACCCACCAGCCCTGGTTCGATGTCTGTGACACGTACTGCCGTACCGTGCAGATCTGTGCGTAGATTCAGGCTGAACTGACGAACAAAGGCTTTTGTCGCGCCGTAGACATTGCCACCTGCATATGGCCAGCTACCGGCCGTTGAACCAATGTTAATAATGTGACCACGATTGCGCTCAACCATGCCCGGCAAGACTGCCCGCGTCATATACACGAGGCCCTTATTGTTGGTATCAATCATGGTTTCCCAGTCTTCAACGCTCGCTTTATGTGCAGGTTCCATACCCAGCGCCAGTCCAGCATTGTTCACCAGAATATCAATCTCACTCCATTCGGCAGGAAGTGATGCCAGCATTTCTTCAATGGCGGCGCGGTTACGGACGTCCAGTTGGGCGATATACAAATTATCTCCCAGCTCGTCTTTTAACTCCTGCAACCGCTCCTGACGGCGACCAGTAGCGATAACTTTATGCCCTTGTTGAATAAAACGACGAGTAATGCATTCACCAAAACCTGCCGTTGCTCCAGTTACTAATACGATCATCTCACTGTTCCTCAACGCTTTTGTGTGTCACTAACATAGCACGTGATGCTTAAGAGCGGGTAATACTGGTTTGCAACATTGCACTCCGTTATCAGTAAGCCTACGCTATGGAACACCTCGTTTTCAGGAGTAGAAAATGTCAACGACGAATCCTTTTCTTACGCAGAGCACGCTGCCTTATATGGCGCCCCATTTTGATCAGATTGCAAATCATCACTATCGCCCGGCATTCGACGAGGGGATGCGGCAAAAGCGGGCTGAGATAGAAGCGATAGCGTTAAACCCGCAGACGCCCGATTTTACTAACACTATTCTGGCTCTTGAAAAGAGCGGGGAATTACTCACACGTGTAACCAGCGTCTTCTTCGCTATGACCTCGGCGCATACCAACGATGAATTACAGCGTCTTGATGAACAATTCTCGGCAGAACTTGCGGAACTGGCTAATGACATTTACCTGAACGGCGAATTGTTCGCTCGGGTCGATGCCATCTGGCAGCGCCGTGAATCTCTGAGTCTTGATAGCGAATCCATTCGACTGGTCGAGGTGATTCATCAACGTTTTGTTCTTGCCGGGGCCAGACTTGCAGAGGCCGATAAGGCAAAATTAAAAGTGCTGAATACAGAGGCTGCGACCCTCATCAGTCAGTTTAACCAGCGGTTATTAGCGGCGAACAAATCCGGTGGGCTGGTGGTTGACGATATTGAGCAACTGGCGGGGATGAGTGAGCAAGATATTGCCCTGGCGGCGGATGCAGCGCGCGAGAAAGGTCTGGATAACAAGTGGCTTATCCCACTACTGAATACCACCCAGCAACCGGCGCTTGCCGAACTGCGCGATCGCGCGACGCGTGAAAAACTGTTTACTGCGGGCTGGACGCGGGCAGAAAAAAATGACGCTAACGATACCCGTGCCATTATTCAACGGCTGGTGGAGATCCGCGCGCAGCAGGCGAAACTGCTTGGTTTCCCTCATTATGCTGCGTGGAAAATCGCCGACCAGATGGCAAAAACCCCCGAAGCAGCACTTAACTTCATGCGTGAAATTGTCCCGGCCGCGCGTAAGCGAGCAGACGATGAACTGTCGTCTATTCAGGCGGTTATCGAAAAGCAGCAAGGCGGATTTAGCGTCCAGCCGTGGGACTGGGCATTTTATGCTGAGCAGGTAAGACGCGAGAAATTCTGTCTCGATGAAGCTCAGCTCAAACCTTATTTCGAATTGAACACGGTGTTGAATGAGGGAGTATTCTGGACTGCCAACCAGCTTTTCGGCATTAAATTTGTCGAGCGCTTTGATATACCTGTCTATCACCCGGATGTGCGCGTATGGGAAATATTTGACCATAATGGAGTCGGGCTTGCGCTATTTTACGGTGATTTCTTTGCCCGTGATTCCAAAAGCGGCGGCGCGTGGATGGGGAATTTTGTTGAGCAATCCACGCTCAATGACACACGTCCCGTTATTTACAATGTTTGCAATTATCAGAAACCAGCGACAGGCGAACCTGCATTGTTATTGTGGGACGATGTTATAACCTTATTCCATGAATTTGGTCATACGCTGCACGGCCTGTTTGCCAGCCAACGTTATGCTACGCTTTCTGGCACCAACACGCCGCGTGATTTCGTCGAGTTCCCTTCACAAATCAACGAACACTGGGCGACAAATCCGCAGGTATTCTCTCGCTATGCGAGGCATTACCAAACCGGAGAAACCATGCCGGAAGAGTTACAACAGAAAATGCGCAATGCCAGCCTGTTCAATAAAGGCTACGAGATGAGCGAGTTACTTAGCGCTGCGCTTCTTGATATGCGCTGGCATTGTCTGGAGGAGAATGAAGCACGCCAGGACGTGGACGATTTCGAGCTTCGGGCGCTGGCGGCGGAAAACATGGATCTTCCCGCTGTACCGCCGCGTTATCGCAGCAGTTATTTCGCTCACATTTTTGGTGGCGGATATGCGGCGGGTTACTACGCGTATCTGTGGACGCAAATGCTGGCAGACGATGGTTATCAATGGTTTGTCGAGGAAGGCGGTTTAACGCGTAAAAATGGGCAACGTTTTCGCGACGCTATCCTTTCCAAAGGTAATAGCGAAGATTTAGAACGTTTGTATCGCCAGTGGCGAGGTAAGGCACCACAGATTACACCGATGCTGCAACATCGCGGCTTGAACGTATAATTCCCCCATATAGCACCGGGCTACATCCAGTCCGGTGCTATATTATAATATGCTGTTCATTTCTTTTTTAGTTATCTGGGATCTGCGTACATTTGCAGAAATAATTGGATTTATAATACTGCCAAAAGCCCTAATCTTTCAGGCCATTACCTTCTTCTCTTTGGCATAATCGGTATTATATCTTCTGGCTTGAATTTAACGTGTTCTGACAGATTTAATCACTTTTTTCTGTTTATTTTGTTTTAAATCACGCTGTTATATTTTTATCCATTAATTAATGTTTTTTCTATGGAATTGTTGACATAAATTTTCTTTTCTCTCGTTATAATAGAACGCACAAGGAATTGTGAAAAAGGAGTGGCAATGATCAAGAAGACAACGGAAATCGATGCTATCTTGTTAGATCTCAATAAGGCTATCGATGCCCATTACCAGTGGCTGGTGAGTATGTTTCATAGCGTGGTAGCGAGGGATACCAGTCGGCCAGAAATTACGGATAACCATTCTTATGAACTGTGCCAGTTTGGTCGGTGGCTTGATCATCATGGACCACTCGATAGTGATGAATTACCCTACGTTCGGATAATAGATTCTACCCATCAGCATATGCATAACTGTGGCCGGGAATTAATGCTGGCTATTGTCGAAAATCGCTGGCAGGAAGTTCATTTTGACGAATTTCAGGAAGGGTTGCTTTCTTTTACCGCAGCATTAACAGATTACAAAATTTATTTGCTGACTATTCGTAGCAATATGGATGTATTGACGGGATTACCTGGCCGTCGGGTACTTGATGAATCCTTTGAGCATCAATTACGTAATGCTGAACCATTAAATCTTTATTTAATGCTGCTGGATATAGACCGATTTAAACTGGTTAATGATACCTACGGACATTTAATCGGTGATGTGGTATTACGAACCCTGGCGACTTACTTAGCCGGTTGGACGCGTGACTACGATACGGTTTATCGCTATGGTGGTGAAGAGTTTATTATTATCATCAAAGCGCAAAATGATGCTGAGGCGTGTCGTGCTGGGGTACGTATTTGTCAGTTAGTCGATAACCATGCCATAGCGCATCCTAGCGGACATATCCCAATAACAGTGACCGCTGGCGTGAGCCGCGCGTTTCCTGAAGAACCGTTGGATGTGGTTATTGGAAGGGCTGACAGAGCAATGTACGAAGGCAAGCAGACCGGAAGAAATCGCTGCATGTTTATTGACGAGCAGAGTGTGATAGCCCGAGTTTAAGCTCTGTTTAACATTCATTGAGAAAAATAATGCTACTGTGTCAAAGAACCGTTACCAGCGCAGAGAAATGCCTGATAGCGTAAAAGCAAAACACAAATCGATCCATGCAAGCATTCACCGCCGGTTTACTGGCGGTTTTTTTTGCCGTCAGAAAATCAGGCCCCTTGCACGCAACTGTAACAAGGGGCCGGTTAGGTGAGGGATTATCTCCGTTCATTAGTCATCCCATTTGTAGCTGAAATATGCGGCCAGAAAGCCAGAAAATAAAATTATTCCCAGAACAGCTATAAAAACATTCATATTACCCAACATTATTTTCCTCCGTTTATTGTGTGGTGTGTTTCCTCGCTTACCTTAATTTTCATCTCAATGAGAAAGATATTAGCAGAGATTACCTAAACAAAGGCTGAATCAGGCGGTTATTGTGATGGGGAATGGATGTTTTTACGATATTGCGAAGGGGATAATAAAAAACGTTGGTGAAAGTGATGACGCAATAACGCTGAATTGCCAAAACCCGTCAGCTCGGCAATTTTATCGATGTTAAAAGCCGAATTTTGCAGATAATCCTGAACTCGTATTAAGCGCTCATTGAGCAGCCAGCGGGCGGGCGTCATGCCGGTTAAGGCCTCAAAACGTCTCAAAAAAGTGCGCGGACTCATATTTACCCGCTCGGCGAGGGAAGACACAGTATGTGTTTGTGCCAGATTCTGCTGCAAAAAGTCGAATAATGCACCTAACGTCTGACTTTCACGCGGTGAGGCCATTGGGCGCGTCAGATTTTGTGGTTGATCCCCCTGGCGATGTGGCTGTATGACCAGCCGTCGGGCGACATTATTAGCAATCTCATGGCCAAAATCTTTGCGCACGATATGTAAACACAGATCGATCCCCGCGGCGCTTCCGGCGGAGGTCATCACTTGTCCTTCATCCTGATATAACACATTGTCACTTACGCTGATTGAAGGGTAACGGTGCTGGAGTTGTTCAGTGTAGCGCCAGTGGGTGGTCGCTTTTCGCTGGTGAAGAAGGCCCGCAGCGGCAAGGACAAACACGCCAGAGCATATCGATACCAGGCGGGTACCGCGCTGGTGTGCTTCGCGCAATGACTGACATAGCATCTCTGGCACTTTTGCATCTATTCCACGCCAGCCAGGAATAATAACCATATCGGCGTTGGGCAATAATTCCAGCCCTCCATCTGCCACCACGTGGATCCCCCCGGTGGCTTGCAGCGCACCAGGCTCTACCGCAGCAACGGCAAAACGATACCAGTTATCGCCCTGTTCCGGTCGTGGCAGGCCGAATATTTCAACGGCTACGCCAAATTCGAAAGTACATAGCCCGTCATAAGCCAGTGCAACGACCAGCGGGCGTTGTAACGTTGTCATCATTTTGCTCTTTTCTGGCATATCGGGAGGCGGTCAGTGAAAAGTAGATTGGTTACATTATTGTTAACACAACAAACCAAAAGGAAAAAGCACTATGCGTTATGTCACTGAATTTACCACAGCGAAGCCAGAAGTTGCTGAGGCGCATTTTCTCGCGCGCTTGAGTGTCGAAACAGATTGTGCCGATGTTCATGACTCTCTGGCTTATATTGGCGATGATTTCGTTTTACTTCATGTGGTTGGTCGTGAAGAGGACTTCGCTCGTCGGCATATCCCAGGCGCTCTCCATTTACCCCATAAGCAAATGACCGCAGAAAGAATGGCCGAATGGCCGGACGATACGCTATTTGTGGTGTATTGCGCGGGGCCACATTGTAATGGTGCAGACCGTGCGGCACTCAAACTGGCTCGACTCGGAAAGCCGGTTAAAATCATGCTCGGCGGGATAACCGGTTGGGAAGATGAAGGCTATGCCTTTGCCTCAGAATAATGATTAGCAAAGCCGTGCCAGTAGTGGCACGGCACGAATGTCAACAGAGTGCTGGCTGCCCCTGCGGTCTGGCGTTAATACCTTTTAACATCAGCGCCCACGCGGCAATGATGACTAACGCCAGAATGATAAACAGCGAAGAAGACGGGAGAGTGGTAAGTACAACACCACTCACTAATGGATTTACCGCTGCCCCCAGCCAGCCTAATGACTGGGCGGAAAAATAGCTGGCTTTCATTCCTGGCGGCGCAATATGGTCAATCAACATATACTCACCGGGAGCATAAATAATTTCACCAACAGTAAATACCGCAGCTGAAATTCCCCACAATAGCAGGCTGTTTCCGGAAAAAATAAAACCGACCAGACCGACGACAAAACAGAGTGTGCCTACCGTCATCAGCGCGCGTATGTTGGTCGGGTTAATACGCCGCCCAACGGAATACTGCAACGTAACTACCATAGCGGCATTAACAGGCAGAACCACTGCGACCACTTTTTCTGCAAAACCACTATCCGCTATGACCATCACATATTGCGAGATACAAGAGGCAAAGGCACCGCTCACGAAAGAGGCCAGAAAGGCAGAGCAGGTGAACCACAGCAGCGCTTTATCCCGTAACAAAACCTTTGGCGACCAGACGCTGCCTGTTTCTGTGGCGATGATTTTCTCGCTGCGCTTTACCCAAATTTTAATGAAAACCATGGGAAACGCAGAGCAGATAGCTGCAAGCCAAAAGGGCAGATTGATGCTCTGCATGACCAACAGCGTGCCGAGTGGCGGGCCGACGGTCCAGCCAATATTGAGCATGGTGTAGTTGATCGAGAAGATCTTCGTTTTGCTGGTGGATGAAAGATTGTCGGCAAACCAGGCTTTCAATACAGTGGCAAAAACGGAATAGGCACAGTTGATGAGTGCGAAAAAAAGCACCACCAGCGTGACGCTGTCCACCAGGGGAATGGCAATAAAACCGCTGGCGAAGGCCGTAATTGCCAGTAACATATAGCGTTTCTTGTCGAACTTATCCGCCAGGATACCAAAACCGAGGCTAAAAACGACGCCAATAGTGAGCGCAATTGTCATCGCATAACCAATGAGATCGACACCCAGGCTGTACTGGCGACTCAAGTAAATAGTCATAAATGGCAGCGTGGCGCCGCGTCCGATAGTTAATAACAACGACGAGGCGAGAAGGGCGCAAGTAGAGCGTCTCAGAGATAAGTTCATTTGGCTGTCCGACAATGCATTTCGTTATGTTTTGTTTTTGAGATGTAAAGAAATAGCATGGCAAAAATCCGAAGTATAGCGACTTATTTGCCATTAATGCCGTGGTAAACGGTGATTAACGAATGAACTGTTAAAGAAAAGTAAATTCAGCTAAGTTGATTGCTGACAAAAAATGAAAATTCAGAGGCGGAAAAATGTCGCGGAAAGATGGGTTGTTGGCGCTATTAGTCGTCGTTGTATGGGGGCTTAATTTTGTGGTCATCAAAGTGGGGCTCCATAACATGCCACCGCTAATGCTGGCCGGTTTACGCTTTATGCTGGTCGCCTTCCCGGCAATCTTTTTCGTGGCGCGACCAAAAGTACCGCTGAATTTACTGCTGGGGTATGGTTTAACCATCAGTTTTGCGCAGTTTGCCTTTCTCTTTTGCGCCATTAACTTCGGTATGCCGGCAGGGCTAGCCTCGCTGGTCTTACAGGCTCAGGCGTTTTTTACTATCGTGCTCGGTGCTTTTACTTTTGGCGAACGGCTGCACGGTAAGCAACTGGCGGGGATTGCGTTAGCGATTTTTGGTGTACTGGTGTTAATCGAAGATAGCTTTAACGGTCAGCATGTGGCGATGCTCGGTTTTATTTTGACCCTGGCGGCGGCATTTAGTTGGGCGAGTGGCAATATCTTCAATAAAAAGATCATGTCTCATTCATCCCGTCCGGCAGTGATGTCTCTGGTCGTCTGGAGCGCATTAATCCCGATAATCCCGTTTTTTGTCGCCTCGCTCATTCTCGATGGCGCCGAAAAAATGATTCACAGTCTGGTCACTATCGACATGACCACCATTCTGGCGTTGATGTATCTGGCATTTGTGGCGACGATAGTTGGTTACGGGATCTGGGGTACGCTGCTTGGACGCTATGAGACATGGCGTGTCGCACCATTATCATTACTGGTGCCGGTAGTCGGTCTGGCAAGTGCAGCGTTACTGCTGGATGAACGCCTAACAGGTCTGCAATTCTTAGGTGCCGTGCTTATTATGACCGGACTGTATATCAATGTGTTTGGTTTGCGGTGGCGTAAAGCGGTGAAGGTGAGAGGCTAACAAGCCCCGATATGCCGGGGCCTGAATAAACTACATGGCGTGTTGGTTATAATAGGGCACGCCCAGCGCATCCGATTTGTCACTGCCTGTACCCATGTGATTTAAATCGAACGGTGGTTGTTCCTGCGATGGTGGAACAATCACCACATCGCCACAGGAAGTAACGACCGGTTGCGAGGTTTGCTCCGCAAAGCTCTGCGCGGAAAACAGAATAAGCGCGGTTACCATTGCGGATAAAAGTGGTTTCATGATTGCCTCAGTGACGTTGTCACATTTTTATTAACTGTTGTAATGGTTCAATGGATGCAAATACCGCGACTCGCACTGCATATTGGTCATCCGATATTTATGTGGCGGAACATCAAAGTAATTTTTGAAGGTGCGAGTCAGCGTTTGCTGTGACTCGAAACCATAACGTTCTGCCAGATAGAGGATGGGCTCGTTGCTTTCTTTCAGCTTTTGCGCGATTTCTGTCATCTTACGGCTGCGGATGTATTGACCTAATGAATGGCCGGTTTCTTTTTTAAACATCCGTTGCAGGTGCCATTTGGAATAACCTGAACGCTCTGACACTTTTTCCAGTGACAGTGGTGATTCCAGGTTGTCCTCGATCCAGTCCAAAATGCTATGAATGGTAATAGCGTCAGTATTGCGTCTGGACATCGTCATACCTCTTTTTTTGTTTACGGCAGGACTTTCTTAAGCAAATGCTCAAGCGTTGCCACTTCGTCCGCCGTCAGGTTTTTTGTTAATTCTTGATGCAGGTCCTGGCCAACTAATTGATGGCATTGTTCACATATTGCCGCGCCACTGCTGGTGAGTTTCACCAACACGCCGCGCTTGTCATTCGGGTTCGGCAACCGCTCAATCCAGCCTTTGCAAACCAGGCGATCCAACATGCGGGTCAGCGCGCCAAGGTCAACCGAAAGGACTTTTTTCAGCTCAACGGGAGTAATGCATGCTGCGCAGCGGATAGAGCAGAGCACTTTAAACTGTGCCGCGGTGATATCGAGCGGTGACAGATAATCGTTAAGCAGACGGTCTTTCTTCTGATTAACCATATGGATTAAGCGACCTAATGGGATGATTTCATTGAACAGGTCGCTGGTACTTTTCACAATGGTTGCCCTGGCAAGTAATTAGTTGCAGGGGATAATATTGCCCAGGCAAGTATAAGTCAAACGAATGAATCCCTCGATGCCACGATTTGCTAAATCGGTTCAAGTATTGCGCAGTGTGCTGCAAGATTAGTTAAAGAGTGAAACTTTCTCCTTGTTTACCCTTTATACTTTTCGCAGATAACTAGCGACACAGGATGGCAACCACCAATGTTAGATTTGTTTAAAGCGATAGGCCTGGGGCTGGTGGTGTTATTGCCGTTAGCTAACCCGTTAACCACCGTAGCGTTGTTTCTCGGGCTTGCGGGTAACATGAACACCGCCGAACGTAATCGTCAGTCATTAATGGCCTCGGTATATGTTTTTGCCATCTTGATGGTGGCGTACTATGCCGGACAACTGGTGATGGACACATTCGGGATTTCGATTCCCGGTCTGCGTATTGCTGGCGGCTTAATTGTTGCTTTTATTGGTTTCCGTATGCTCTTCCCCCAGCAAAAAGCGATTGACTCACCGGAGGCGAAAAGCAAATCCGAAGAGCTGGAAGATGAACCCAGTGCCAACATCGCCTTTGTTCCACTGGCAATGCCAAGTACCGCTGGACCGGGGACCATTGCGATGATCATCAGTTCGGCGTCCACAGTACGTCAGAGTTCAACCTTCGCAGACTGGGTACTGATGGTTGCGCCGCCGCTGATCTTTTTTCTGGTTGCGGTCATTTTGTGGGGAAGCCTACGTAGCTCTGGCGCAATTATGCGGCTGGTGGGCAAGGGGGGAATTGAAGCGATCTCCCGCCTGATGGGCTTCTTACTGGTGTGTATGGGAGTGCAGTTTATTATTAACGGCATCCTGGAAATCATTAAAACGTACCATTAAAAAAGGCCCGAATGGGCCTTTCAACTATTGTGTCTGTTCTTCGAGTTTCACTGGCCAGCGGCGAAATATGACGATTGACCATATTAACGCAGCGAGAGCAGGCACCGCGCCAACATAGCCAATCATCGACATCGACCAGTGAAGACTCACCTGATTACCCACCAGCGCCCCGGCGCCGATACCAATATTGAATATCCCCGAAAATAGCGCCATCGCAACGTCGGTAGCATCCGGTGCCAGCGCCAGCACTTTTACCTGCATCCCAAGGCCGATGATCATCATCGCAATCCCCCAGAAAACGCTCAGTACGCCGAGGTGCATCTCACTGTTCGCTGCAGGTAACAGTAGCGCCAGGCACACCAGCAATAACGCAATTGCCGCACTCACCAGCGTAGACGCATACTGATTGCCGAGTTTGCCGAAAATCACACTACCAATAATGCCTGCGCCTCCGAGCATTAACAGCAATGCTGTAGCAAAATTGGCACTGAACCCAGCTACGTTTTGCACAAAAGGCTCGATATAGCTGTATGCCGTGTAATGCGCGGTAACCACCACTACCGTCAACAAATAAATGCTCATCAATGCCGGGCGGCGGAACAGTTGCGGAAGACTTTTCAACGACCCGGAATGCTCGCTGGGGAGTAATGGAAGTAACTTAATCAGGCATAGCAGGGTGATAAGCGCTCCAATACCAATGGCAAAAAACGTCGTTCGCCAGCCGAAATATTGCCCCACAATTCGACCAATGGGTAAACCTAATACCATTGCCAGTGCTGTACCGGTAGCGATTAAACTCAACGCCTGCGCTCGTTTACCTGCTGGCGCCATGCGAATCGCCAGAGACGCCGTTATCGACCAGAAAATAGCATGTGCGAAAGCAACGCCGATTCGGCTGATCACCAGAACGGTAAAGCTCCACGATAAAAATGACAGCACATGGCTGGCAATAAACACCACAAACAGGCAGATCAGCAATTTGCGGCGTTCAACCTGACTGGTCATTAGCATAAAAGGCAATGACATTAGCGCTACTACCCATGCATAAATGGTCAACATGATGCCGACCTGAGCAGTTTGCATGTGAAAACTTTGCGCAATGTCAGAAAGCAGGCCAACAGGGACAAATTCGGTAGTATTGAAGATGAAGGCGGCTACTGCCAGCGTAACTACCCGTAGCCACGCCACTTTGCGGGAAACAGTGTTTGTTGTCATAACAGATTATCGGGTGAGTTGCAAAAAGGTGATGAAATGATCTTAAAACGGTTAATGATGTGAATACAATGACTTTGTGATCTACATCTCATTTTGCCGCATCATGCTGTTCCAGCGATGTGTCAAGCAGCTCAATAAACGCCTCAAGCTGACGAGTCTTCGCGCCACGACGCCAGACCAGCCATGTCGTTAACCAACGCCATTGCTCACCTAATGGCCAGGCTTCAACCTGATGATGCCCCGGCATACTTTCCAGCATGGAACGAGGAATAAGCGCAATTCCCGCTCCGGCGATTACACAGGCCAGCATACCGTGATATGACTCCATCTCATGAATTGTCCCCGGCGCTGCGCCGTCGGCATGAAACCAGCTCTCAAAGTGGCGGCGATACGAGCAGTTAGCGCGGAAGGCATAGATATTACAACCATTAACCTGACTGGCGCGAGTAACGGGAGTATGTCCTTGCGGCGTAACGATCATCAACTCCTCGCGGTACACCGGCATCCCGTCAATGGCTGTATGGTTAATCGGACCATCAATAAATGCCGCATTCAGTTTTCCCTCAAGTACACCGTCCAGCATAGTTCCGGAAGGGCCAGTGGAAAGGGAAAACTGAATTTTAGGATAACGACGGTTAAATTCTGCCAGTGTAGCTGGGATGCGTACCGCTGCGGTGCTTTCCAGCGAACCGAGAGAAAACAAGCCTTGTGGCTCATCGCCAGCAACAACATTTCGCGCTTCGTCGACCAACGCGAGAATTTGTTGGCTATAGCGCAAAAAATTATGCCCGGCAGGAGAGAGACGTAAACGCTGATTCTCACGAATAAACAGTTCCACGCCGAGTTCTGTTTCCAGCTGGCGGATACGGGTAGTCAGGTTAGATGGCACACGATGCACTTTTGCTGCCGCCTGGGTAATGCTGCCAGCCTCGGCAACGGCGTTAAACATCTCCAGCTGGGTCAGATCCATAGCATTCTCGATTCGTGAACAAGTGACTTAATATTATTCATTTTAACGAAAGAGTAAATCTGCGTATCTTCACACCATAACTCACGAAGGAGATACCCGGATGACCATTACTCCGCTTACCCATGCTATTTCAATAAATCCAGCCAATGGCGAACAACTTTCTGCACTGCCGTGGGCTGGCGCTGACGATATTGAACACGCACTTCGGCTCGCGGCGGCAGGCTTTCGCGACTGGCGCGTAACAAACGTAGATTATCGCGCAGAAAAACTGCGTGATCTTGGAAAGGCTTTGCGCGCCCGTAGCGAAGAGATGGCGCAAATGATCACTCGAGAAATGGGGAAACCGATCAAACAGGCGCGTGCCGAAGTGGCGAAATCAGCAAACTTGTGTGACTGGTATGCAGAGCATGGTCCGGCAATGCTGAAGAGCGAACCTACGCAGGTAGAAAATCAGCAAGCGGTTATTGAATATCGTCCTATGGGGACGATCCTGGCGATTATGCCGTGGAACTTTCCGTTATGGCAGGTGATGCGAGGGGCTGTTCCCATTATCCTGGCAGGTAACGGTTATTTGCTTAAGCATGCGCCAAATGTGATGGGCTGTGCACAGTTAATTGCTCAGGTCTTTAACGATGCAGGTATCCCACAAGGCGTATATGGCTGGTTGAATGCCGACAATGACGGTGTAAGCCAGATGATTAAAGACCCGCGCATTGCTGCGGTTACAGTCACCGGAAGTGTCCGTGCGGGGGCAGCCATTGGCGCGCAGGCTGGGGCGGCGCTGAAAAAATGTGTGCTTGAACTGGGCGGTTCCGACCCATTTATTGTGCTTAACGATGCCGATCTGGACCTTGCCGTGAAAGCCGCGGTTGCCGGACGTTATCAGAATACCGGGCAGGTTTGTGCAGCAGCAAAACGCTTTATCATCGAAGAGGGGATTGCCTCTGCATTTACCGAACGTTTTGTGGCGGCGGTATCGGCGTTAAAAATGGGCGATCCGAGTCATGAGGATAACGACCTCGGACCGATGGCGCGTTTCGATTTGCGTGATGAGCTACATCATCAGGTTGAAAAATCGCTGGCACAGGGCGCCCGTCTGTTACTCGGAGGGGAAAAGGTAGCAGGCGCAGGAAACTACTATCCGGCAACGGTTCTGGCAGACGTCACGCCAGAAATGACCGCGTTTCGTGAAGAATTGTTTGGACCCGTCGCGGCAATCACCATTGCGAAAGATGCTGAACATGCACTTAAACTGGCTAATGACAGCGAGTTTGGACTTTCTGCAACCATTATTACCTCTGATGAAGCACTGGCGAAACAAATGGCAGCACGTCTGGAATGTGGAGGGGTGTTTATCAATGGTTTCAGCGCCAGTGATGCACGGGTAGCGTTTGGCGGTGTGAAGAAGAGCGGCTTTGGTCGTGAGCTTTCCCATTTTGGGTTACATGAGTTCTGTAATATCCAGACGGTATGGAAAGACCGGATCTGACGTCACATATTTAGCTCTGTTATACTCGCAGGTCTTTTCAGACCTGCGAGCAAGGAGCAGAGAGTGGCAGTCGCCATGGATAATGCAATCTTAGAAAACATCTTGCGGCAAGTACGACCGCTAATTGGTCGGGGGAAAGTCGCGGATTATATTCCGGCACTGGCAACGGTAGAGGGTTCCCGACTGGGCATTGCTATCTGTACCGTTGACGGGCAGCTTTTTCAGGCCGGAGACGCGCAAGAGCGTTTTTCAATTCAGTCTATTTCTAAAGTGCTCAGCCTCGTTGTTGCAATGCGTCATTACTCCGAAGAAGAGATTTGGCAACGTGTAGGCAAGGATCCGTCGGGATCGCCATTCAATTCTCTGGTGCAACTGGAAATGGAACAGGGTATTCCACGAAATCCTTTTATTAATGCCGGTGCGCTGGTGGTCTGCGACATGTTGCAAGGGCGATTAAGCGCCCCACGGCAACGTATGCTGGAAGTGGTGCGTGGACTAAGCGGCGTGTCTGATATTGCCTACGATACGGTGGTAGCGCGTTCAGAGTTCGAGCATTCTGCGAGAAATGCGGCGATAGCCTGGCTGATGAAGTCGTTTGGCAATTTCCATCATGATGTGACAACAGTACTGCAAAACTACTTTCACTACTGTGCACTAAAAATGAGCTGCGTTGAGCTGGCCCGAACGTTTGTCTTTCTGGCAAATCAGGGGAAGGCTATTCATATCGATGAGCCGGTGGTAACGCCAATGCAGGCGCGACAAATTAACGCGCTGATGGCAACCAGTGGTATGTACCAGAACGCGGGCGAGTTTGCCTGGCGGGTGGGACTTCCGGCGAAATCTGGCGTTGGTGGCGGTATTGTGGCGATCGTCCCACATGAAATGGCCATTGCGGTCTGGAGTCCGGAACTGGATGACGCAGGTAACTCTCTTGCCGGTATTGCAGTACTTGAACAATTGACGAAACAATTAGGACGCTCGGTTTACTAATGCAGTCTCTTGATCCACTCTTCGCGCGTTTATCCCGTTCAAAATTTCGCTCCCGCTTTCGTTTAGGTGTGAAGGAGCGTCAGTATTGTCTGGAGAAGGGCGCGCCGGTTATCGAACAACATGCGGCGGATTTTGTCGCTAAACGTCTTGCCCCGGCCTTACCTGCGAACGATGGCAAGCAAACTCCCATGCGCGGGCATCCGGTATTTATTGCCCAGCATGCTACAGCAACATGTTGTCGCGGCTGTCTGGCTAAGTGGCACAACATTCCGCAGGGTGTTTCGTTAAGTGAGGAACAACAACGTTATATTGTGACGGTTATCTACCAGTGGCTGGTTATTCAGATGAATCAGCCATAAGAATGTCAGATTTCGACAAAGCCGTATCGGATTAATATCTTTATTTGTCACCGCTGCCAGTGAACATGCTATCCTTTATGAGAATTTACTTATTGCGTTAAAATAATTGCAGCCTGCAATTGTATGGACAGATAATTAATGCGTGTACTCCCCATCTCAACTTTCCATTTGTTCCTGGAAGGCCATTTGCTACGTAATAGCATCGCGATTTTTGCGCTAACCACGCTGTTCTATTTTGTTGGTGCAGAGTTACGTCTGGTTCATGAACTCTCTCTCTTCTGGCCGCTGAATGGTGTGATGGCAGGGGTTTTTGCCCGGTATGTCTGGCTCAATCGGCTGCATTACTATGCAATCAGTTACGTGGCGATGATGGCTTATGATGCGATGACTACCGAATGGGGTTTAGTTTCACTGGTCATCAACTTGTCCAATATGATGTTTATTGTGACCGTGGCTCGGTTAGTGCTGAGGGATAAGCGACTGGGGAAAAATAAGTATGAGCCAGTAAGTGCCTTACGCTTGTTTAATTATTGCCTTATAGCCGCATTATTATGCGCAATTGTCGGGGCGGTTGGTTCAGTAAGTATTGATAGTCTGGATTTCTGGCCCTTGCTTGCTGACTGGTTTAGCGAACAGTTTTCGACGGGCGTGTTAATTGTTCCGTGTATGTTGACGCTGGCGATCCCCAGGGCGTTGCCACGCTTTAAAGCAGAACAGATGATGCCGTTTATTGCGCTCATTGTATCGGTCATTGCCTCGGTAGTTATTGGCGGTGCGGGGAGTCTGGCGTTCCCATTGCCTGCATTGATCTGGTGTGCGGTACGCTATACCCCGCAGGTAACGTGTTTGCTGACTTTTTTGACGGGCGCGGTGGAGATCGTGCTGGTGGCAAATTCGGTGATAGATATCGCCGTCGGTTCGCCGTTCTCTATCCCACAAATGTTCTCCGCTCGTCTGGGGATTGCTACCATGGCAATTTGCCCAATCATGGTTTCCTTTAGCGTGGCGGCAATTAACTCGCTGGTTAAGCAAGTTTCTCTGCGTGCCGATTTTGATTTTCTCACCCAGGTTTACTCGCGCTCAGGTCTTTTTGAGGCATTAAAAAATCCGTCACTACAACAGACACAACATCTGACGGTGATGCTGCTTGATATCGACTATTTCAAAAGCATAAACGACAACTATGGTCATGAATGTGGCGATAAAGTTTTAAGCGTGTTTGCCCGGCATATACAGAAGATAGTTGGTGATAAAGGGCTGGTGGCGCGGATGGGCGGCGAAGAATTTGCTGTTGCAGTGCCTTCAGTGAATCCTGTGGATGGTCTGCTGATGGCGGAAAAAATCCATAAAGGCGTAGAAATGCAACCGTTTATCTGGCAACAAAAAACGCTTTATTTGACGGTTAGCATTGGTGTCGGAAGTGGGAGTGCAACATTTCGTACGTTAATCGATGATTTCAACAAACTGATGGTAGAAGCCGATACTTGTCTTTATCGCTCGAAAAAAGACGGGCGAAATCGAACCAGCACTATGCATTATGGCGAAGAAGTTGTCTGACAGGTTGTGATTTTTTTGCGGTGAACATCTAATTTGTTCTACCAATTTTGTCATTTCCCATTTTTACCGGAAATCATGATTACAAGCTTTCACTTTCCGGAACCTTGACCAACAGCACATTTTTCGCCAAAAAACGTGAATTGTTCGCCGCGAGTTGATCAAAACAGGGGTTCAGCGTATCAAAGTTTGCTAACCTGTCGTACCAATTCAAACAGGTTGTATGACTAATCAAAAGGGAACCCATTGTGAAAACACTAAATCGTCGCGATTTTCCCGGTGCACAGTATCCAGAACGTATCATTCAGTTTGGTGAAGGTAACTTCCTGCGTGCCTTTGTCGACTGGCAAATTGATCTCCTGAATGAGCACACCGATCTGAATTCTGGTGTGGTCGTAGTTCGTCCGATTGAAACTTCATTCCCGCCGTCACTGAGCACTCAGGATGGTCTGTACACCACCATCATTCGTGGTTTGAATGAGAAGGGCGAGGCGGTCAGCGATGCGCGTCTGATTCGTTCTGTTAATCGTGAAATCAGCGTCTACAGTGAATACGATGAATTCCTGAAACTGGCGCACAACCCGGAAATGCGCTTTGTTTTCTCTAACACCACCGAAGCAGGTATCAGCTACCATGCAGGCGACAAATTTGATGACGCGCCAGCGGTAAGCTATCCGGCAAAACTGACTCGCCTGTTGTTCGAACGTTTTAGTCATTTCAACGGTGCGCTGGATAAAGGTTGGATTATCATCCCGTGTGAACTGATCGACTATAACGGCGATGCGCTGCGTGAACTGGTTCTGCGCTACGCGCAGGAGTGGGCGCTACCAGAAGCATTTATTCAATGGCTGGATCAGGCTAATAGCTTCTGTTCAACGCTGGTGGACCGTATCGTTACCGGTTATCCGCGTGATGAAGTGGCGAAACTGGAAGAAGAACTGGGGTATCACGATGGTTTCCTCGATACCGCTGAACACTTTTACCTGTTTGTAATTCAGGGGCCGAAATCTTTAGCTTCAGAATTACGTCTGGACAAATATCCGCTCAACGTGCTGATTGTTGACGATATTAAACCGTATAAAGAGCGCAAAGTGGCAATCCTCAACGGTGCACACACCGCGCTGGTGCCGGTGGCGTTCCAGGCAGGGCTGGATACTGTAGGCGAAGCGATGAACGATGCTGAAATTTGCGCATTCGTTGAAAAAGCCATCTACGAAGAAATTATTCCAGTACTGGATTTGCCACGTGATGAACTGGAATCTTTCGCCAGTGCGGTAACCGGGCGTTTCCGTAACCCGTATATCAAACATCAGCTGCTTTCCATCGCGCTCAACGGTATGACCAAGTTCCGTACTCGAATTCTGCCTCAGTTGCTGGCAGGGCAGAAGGTGAACGGTAAACTTCCGGCCCGACTGACCTTCGCGCTAGCGGCATTGATTGCATTCTATCGTGGAGAACGTAACGGGGAAGCGTATCCGGTACAGGATGATGCCCACTGGCTGGAACGTTATCAGCAGCTCTGGAGCCAGCATCGTGACCGTATCATCGACACCCAGGAGCTGGTCGCTACTGTGCTGGCAGAAAAAGACCACTGGGAACAGGACCTGACGCAAGTGCCTGGCCTGGTCGAACTGGTTGCTAATGACCTGGATTCCATTCTGGAAAAAGGGATGCGCGAAGCTGTACGTCCGTTGTGCTAATACTCTGAACCCGGTTTCGACCGGGTTTCTTATTCCACCATATTAGTTACAACATCCTATATGCCATTTATCACAACTAGGTGCCATATGTCACACCTGTTCATGTTGTAAGCTTGTTGGTAATTTGTAAGAAGCATCTTGAGAATGTGATCGTAATCACGTTTAATAGGGCGACTTTTCCACGCCTGAAGATAACCATGATTGTTCGTCCACAACAACACTGGCTGCGCCGTATTTTTGTCTGGCACGGTTCAGTATTATCCAAGATATCCTCGCGCTTACTACTCAATTTTCTCTTTTCTATCGCTGTTATTTTCATGCTGCCCTGGTACACGCATCTGGGCATCAAATTCACCCTTGCACCGTTCAGCATTCTCGGTGTCGCCATCGCCATCTTTTTGGGTTTTCGTAATAACGCGGGGTATGCCCGTTATGTTGAAGCGCGCAAACTTTGGGGGCAGTTGATGATTGCTTCACGGTCGTTACTGCGTGAGGTAAAAACGACATTGCCAGATTCGGCAAGTGTAAGGGAGTTTGCCCGACTGCAAATCGCCTTCGCCCACTGTTTACGCATGACGTTACGCAAACAACCACAGGCGGAAGTGCTGGCACATTATCTCAATGCCGAAGATCTTCAGCGTGTACTGGCTTCAAACACTCCAGCTAACCGTATCTTGTTGATAATGGGGGAGTGGTTGGCGGTTCAGCGACGCAATGGACAACTTTCAGATATCCTGTTTATTAGCCTCAACGATCGGCTTAATGATATTTCAGCGGTTCTGGCAGGCTGCGAGCGCATTGCCTATACGCCAATTCCCTTTGCCTACACCCTGATTTTGCATCGTACCGTTTATCTGTTTTGTATCATGCTGCCGTTCGCGCTGGTCGTGGATCTGCATTACATGACGCCTTTTATCTCTGTGCTGATTTCCTACACCTTTATTTCGCTGGATTGTCTGGCGGAAGAACTTGAAGATCCGTTCGGTACAGAAAACAACGATTTACCACTGGATGCCATCTGCAACGCTATTGAAATTGACCTGTTACAGATGAACGATGAAGCAGAAATTCCAGCGAAAATTCTTCCCGATCGCCATTACCAGCTGACGTGATAATTACTCGATACGTCGGGCAACAATAAACAGTCGCGGGAATGCCAGCAGTATCTGCCCGTTCTCCTGGAGGGGATACTGCTCTTCCAGCATCTGATGGTAGCGCGTAAGAAAATGCTGCTGTTCGCTCTCAGTCAGATCCTGCAACCACGGGCGTAATCCGGTTGCGGTCACCCAGTCAATAATCGCCTGGTGCGACGGCATCTGGTGATAGTAAGTGGTTCGCCAGATATCAATCTCGCATCCGGCTTCGCTCAAAATATCGTAATAAGCATGAACGCCAGCCAGCGGCTCACGCCCGCGATCTGGAAAATTTTGTTCCCAGGCGACTTCGCGCATCAGCACATGGGTCGGCTCCAGCCAGTTATCTGGCATCTGTACTGCCAACACACCATGGAGATTAAGTAACGAAACCAGATGAGGAAACAATTCGTAGTGGTCGGGCAGCCATTGCAGCGAGGCATTAGCAAAAATCAGATCAAGTGCCTGTTTCGGTTGCCAGTTGCGGATGTCTGTTTCCACAAACTGACACTTTGGAAGAGCACTGCGCGCTTCGGCAATCATCGCCGGAGATGAGTCGATGCCCGTTATCATGGCCGCAGGCCAACGTTGATGCAGCAGGGCGGTGCTGTTACCTGGGCCACAGCCAAGATCGGCAACATATTCGACATTCTCCAGCGGCACTCTGGCAAGCAGCTCCATCGCCGGACGCGATCGTTCAGCGGCAAAGTGCAAATATAAAGAGGGGTTCCAGTCAGACATTTTTTTACTCCCGTCAGCGCGTTACCCCAATTGTAGATAAAACTGATGAATTCGCCTCACGGCATCAACCCATTGAACACACGTTTTTTACGCGGCCCGGTCATTAGCGCTTCCAGTTTCGCGACACAGGTTTTGTAGTGGGGCGTAGTTTTATGGAACGCCACTGCGTCTTCATCTTTATAGGCTTCGTAAATATAAAAGCGCGAATTTACTTCCGGGTCCTGTAAGACATCGAAGCGTAAATTACCTTCTTCCTGTACCGAGCCCAGGTGGTTCTGGCGAAAGACCTCGATAAACTCGTCAACCTTGTCTTCATGAACGTTAATTTCAACCAGTGTGACGTGCATGATTCTTCTCCTTAAATCCGCAGTTACTGTTTTTCACTCAGATAGAGTTCATATGCCCGATCAGCCGTTTCGTTATGGTGTACCACCGCCTGTACGGCTTTCATCATCGCCACCGGATGGTCTGACTGGAAAATATTTCGCCCCATATCCACACCAGAAGCGCCCTGATCGATAGCCTGCCAGCACATTTCCAGCGCTTCGCGCTCCGGTAATTTTTTACCGCCAGCAATAACAATAGGTACCGGACATCCGGCAACAATCCGTTCAAAACCTTTATCGACATAATAGGTTTTGATAATTTGCGCCCCCATTTCAGCGGCGATTCGAGTCGCGAGCGAGAAATAACGCTGATCGCGCACCATATCTTTGCCCACGCCAGTGACTGCCATGGTCGGCATTCCCACTTTCATTCCAGCATCGACCAGCTGAATAATATTTTTGATCGACTGATGTTCATATTCGCTGCCGATATAAACCTGCGCCGCCACCGCACAACTGTTCAGGCGCACGGCGTCATCCATCGATAACGCCACTGCTTCATTACTTAATTCCGCCAGGATAGAGTTCGCACCTGACGCCCGCAGTACCACCGGCTTATTGGTCGCGGGTGGCACCACGCTGCGCAAAATACCGCGCGTACACATTAATACATCGGCATGTTCAAACAGCGGGGCGATATTTATATCAATGCGTTCAAGTCCGGTAGTCGGCCCCTGAAAATAACCATGATCAAAGGCCAGCATCACGGTTTTACCCGTTTTCGGATTAAATATCCGCGATAAACGAGACTGCATTCCCCAGTCCAGTGCACCGCAACCTTTGAGGGTAAAAGGGATATTTTGTTGCGGTTGATCGGTGCGAAAATCTTTACCATCTTTAATATCGTCTAAATCTGCCATAACTTACTCCGGTTAAGTAATGCACATCAGAAATCGTATTTGCCGATATTTTCTTTATTGAAAACCACGCGCTCCGGTAACAGTACAATGCCATTACCGTCCGCTTCGTAGTCATAGCCCTGAACGCTGTTTGGCGAGACTTCCACCTGACCTACGCCCTCGATATCCAGCTTGTCGCCCGTTTTCATTGCACCTTTTTTCAATAATGCATCTGCGACATAGACCGAAATTTTGCCTTGCTGAACCACATCCCACAGGCCAAACTCTTTCACCGTGCCGCGCTCTACATACGGACGCATCACATTTGGCGTACTGAATCCGACAATCGCAACTTTGTCATTTTTCAGGTTTTCTGCGGCTTGTGCGGCAGCGGGCAGGGCGTTGGCATCGGGGGCGATAATGACATCGAGATCGCTATAGGCTTTTAATATCCCCTCGGCAGTTTGTAATGACTTGGTGGCATCGTTATAGCCAAACTGCGTAGTGACAATTTCCCAGCCTGGATGCTCTTTGGCGATTTTCGCTTTCGCTTCTTTCACCCACTGGTTTTGGTCCGTCACTGTGGGGCTGGAGTAGAAAAACGCGACTTTGGCTTTGTCTTTGTCTTTATTTACCTGGCGCGCCGCCATATCCACCAACATACCTCCCAACTGGGCGGGCGTTCCCTGGTTAATGTAGTAAGAACGGCACTCCGGTTTGGTGTCAGAATCCCAGGTAAGTACTTTCACCCCACGTTGCATGGCGCGTTTCAGCGCCGGGCATAAACCATCTGGCGAAACCGCAGAAACGATAATGGCGTTATATCCCTGATTGACGAAGTTATTAATCAACTGTACCTGACCAGAAACACTGGGTTCTGTCGGCCCGTCGTAGGTCACATCAACGCCCAACTCTTTACCCGCTTGTTGTGCGCCGTTGCCACCGCTGGTAAAAAATCCCACGCCAACCAGTTTGGGAATAAATGCAATACGCTCTGCGGCCTGCACATTCATAGAGATTGCGGCAATGCCAAGGGCGCTAAGTAAGGCGATTTTCTTAAAGCGATGAAGTGTCATGAAGATATCCTTTATGGCAATGGGTTATTGGCCCGACGCGCCAGCCACTCTTTAATTTGCTGGCGATGCAGGCTAACGGAACGGCCAACGACAACGACGATAAGCAGCGCACCGGAAAGGGCGCTGGACACCTGATTTGGCACTCCTGCCATTTGCAAACCTTGTTGCAAATATCCCACTAATAAAACCGCAATGGCGGTGCCGATAATGGAACCGGAGCCACCATAAATATTGGCACCGCCGAGCACCACTGCGGTGATGGCGGGCATCAGAAACGACGCACCGAGATCGGAACGCGCGGAACCAAAATACGACACTAGCAGCACAGCGGCGACCGCAGACGCCAGCCCTGTCATGGCATAGAGCGCACATAAGGTACGGTTAACTGGAATCGCGCTATAAACCGCCACGCGCGGGCTTTGCCCAATCAAAAACACGTTACGTCCGGCATGGGTTTTATGCAGCCACAGCCAGAAAACGAGGAGACATATCAGGAAGATAATCAGCGGAACGGGGAGTCCCAGCACATCCAGGTTAGCGAAATCAGTAAACGCCATCGGGAATCCACCAATACCTTCGTACCCTGTCGCTCCGGCCATCCCGGAAAGCAGCAGAGCGCTTCCGGCAAACAGATACAGTGTGCCAAGCGTAATCACCAGCGGGTTAACTTTGGTATAGATGATTAATCCGGCGTTGATCAGCCCGCACAATGCGCCGAGCAGTAAGGTCAGGAGAATCGCCAGTGGCATCGGCACACCACTTTGAAACAGTACGCCCAATGCAATGGCGCAAAGGCCGATGGTCGAACCAAACGAAATATCGATCCCGCCACTGACAATCACCATCGTCAGCGGTAGGGCGACAATGCCAATGCAGATAAAGTCACTGGTGCTGAACAGCAGCATATTGAGATCTAACATCCGTGGGTTAATTGCACCAAATGCGACAATCTCAATAACCAGCAGTGCGGCAAGGGCCAGTTCCCAACCGTAGCGAATACGCATTACGCGGCCTCCCGTTTTTTACCTGACGAAGCGGGTTTAACGGATGGCGGTGGCGTCATAAAGCGGACATATTTTTGCCGCCGCAGATTACGTTCCAGCGCGCAACGCAGGCGTCCATCAAACACCAGCACCGCCAGCAGAACCAGGCCCGCGATAAAATCATTCCACCATGCCGGAATGCGCAACAGCACCAGAACGCTATCGATCTGCGTCAGGAACCAGGCGCCGAGCACCGCTCCGATAATCGCGCCGGAACCGCCGAGCAAACTAATACCGCCCAGCACGCAGGCAGCGATAGCTTTCATTTCCAGCCCGGTGCCGGTCTGGTTAGGGATAAACCCAATCTGCGAAGCAAACACAATCCCCGCCAGTGCCGCCATGCAGCCGTTCAACGAAAATGCCACAATCCGAATGGCTTCTGTACGAACGCCCAATTGACGAGCGCCCTGTAAATTATCGCCCGTGGCATAAAAACTGCGTCCAAACGCCGACTTCGCCAGCAGCCAGGCCATAAATGCAACCAGAATTATCGTCAACCAACCAATCGCGGAAACGCCAAACAGTAGCGGGGCGGAGAGTTGTTTCAGTTCAGCGGGTAATCCCTCAATCCATTTACCGCCAGTCCACAGCAGCATGATGCCCCTGTACAATCCTAATGTACCGAGCGTGGCGACAATGGCTGGGATCTTTAGCCACGCGACCAGGACACCGTTGAAAAATCCCGCGAGCAAACCAAGCAGTAACGTCGCGACACAAGCAACAGGCAGTGAATACCCAGCGTTCAGTAATATCCCCAACAGCACCGCGCACATACCCGTAATTGAGCCTACCGAAACATCGATATTGCGCGTCAGCATCACCAGCGTCGCGCCCATTGCCAGCAGGATCAGGATTTGTGCACTGCTATAAACCATGGTCAGCGTTTGCAGACTTAAATACTGACGGTCGAGAAAACCGGGTAATACAAACAACAGCACCACCGCCAGCAGTGCCGTGATTTCACGGTTGTTCTGAATAAACTTCAGCATGACGCCTCCTGACGCTGACTATCGCCGAAGGCAACGCGCATAATGGTCTCGACATTAATATCGCGCCCGGTCAGTGCCGAGTGGGTAATTTCACCCTGATGCATCACATACACGCGGTCAGCCATCAGTTCGATCTCTTCCAGATCGGAGGAAATAAGCAGCACGGCCACATTTTGTGCGGCGATGCTGCGCAACAGCTGGTAGATATCATTACGCGCCGAGACATCCACGCCGCGCGTCGGCTCATCAACAATCAATACTTGCGGCGAAGCTTCCAGACATTTGGCAATCAGGATTTTTTGCTGGTTGCCACCGGATAAAGTTCGTGCAGCTTGTTCCGATTCGTTAAATTTAATATTCAGCGCGCGACGATATCGTTCCAGTGTGGCGTTATCTTTCGCGGTTTTTGCCCAGAATCCGCGTTGATTATGGGTGAGGGCGCAGACGTTCCACGCCAGCGAAGCATCGAGATTCAATCCTGAGGACTGGCGATCTTCTGGTAGATAAACCAGACCGCAATGCAAACGTTCTCCGGTAGATAATTTATTGATCTCTTTACCATTCAACATGATGCACCCGCCACGCAAAGGCCGCAGACCATATAACGTTTCTGCCAGTTCAGTGCGCCCGGCCCCCACTAGCCCAGCCAGGCCAAGAATTTCTCCGGCATTCAGCGTAAAACTGACATTCATAAAACCTTCGCCAGTCAGATTTTCCAGCGCCAGTACCGATGTTCCAGCTGCATGTTGTGGGCGATTACCGGGCAACTCCAGCCATAACTTTTGACTGGCTGAGAGAGATTTTTCCCGCGTTGCTGGCGTAATGGCCTGAATGATGTCGTCGGTAGACAGCTCACTGGTTTTGCCACTTAACGCGATAGTTCCGTCGCGCATCACGCTAATCCGATCGGCAATCTGGCGAATTTCCGGCAGCTTATGTGAGATAAAAACAATACCCACGCCAGTGGCGAGTAGTTCCCGCAAACGGCCAAACAAGCGTTCGGTTTCCGCAGGGGTAAGCGACGCTGTAGGTTCATCGAGAATAAGAATTTGCGAATCGCGCATCAGACCGCGCAGGATTTCCACCATTTGGCGGTCGGCAACATCCAGTGAGCCCGCCAGACTATGCAGATCAAACTGGCAGCCCAGCGCCGCCAGCAAGTTCTTCATTTTCTGCATAGAAAGCTGTTTTTTTGCCAGCCCATACAGGATGTTTTCTTTTATCGACAGACTTGGGAAAAGCAGCGGTTCCTGGGGAACGAGATAAATACCTAGCTGATGAGCATAAACTGGCGTTAATCTGGCGTAATTGTTGCCTCCAATCTCCAGCGTACCGCTATCAGCAGGGGTAATACCGGCGATGATTTTCATTAGCGTCGATTTACCCGCGCCGTTACCGCCGAGCAGGGCGTGGACTTCCCCCTGATGCAACGTAAAATCGATGCCTTTCAGGACATTAACCCCTGAATACTGTTTATAAACCGAGCGGGCGCAAAGTAGCGGTAACGCGCGGGTATCACTCGTTTGCATATTTCCCCCATTCAGTTTTGCAGGTGAGTTTTGAACAAATGTATTTTTACTTTTAATTTGTTCATAACCTTAGGTGGCTATTGCGCATAATTCCGACGAATAGATCACAATTTATGCTATTTTGATTTTTATGGTTGCGTTTGTTCATTGCTGTTTGACCAAACTGTGGTGGTTATCACAGATATAAGCGCGCAATAACTGAACAATTGCATTAAAGATTTAAATATGTTCAAAGTGAAGAATGAATTATGACAATCAACGATTCGGCAATTTCAGAACAGGGAATGTGCGAAGAAGAACAGGTCGCGCGGATCGCGTGGTTTTACTATCACGACGGGCTGACCCAGAGCGAGATTAGCGATCGCCTCGGGCTAACGCGTTTGAAAGTGTCGCGGTTACTGGAGAAAGGGCATCAGTCCGGCATTATTCGCGTGCAGATTAATTCTCGCTTTGAAGGCTGTCTGGAATATGAAACGCAATTACGTCGCCAGTTTTCATTACAGCATGTGCGGGTGATCCCTGGACTCGCAGATGCAGATGTCGGCGGGCGCTTAGGAATCGGCGCAGCGCATATGTTGATGGGATTGCTCCAGCCACAGCAAATGCTGGCGATTGGCTTTGGCGAGGCAACGATGAACACGCTGCAACGCTTAAGTGGGTTTATTTCGTCACAGCAAATCCGCCTGGTCACGCTCTCCGGTGGTGTCGGCTCTTATATGACAGGCATCGGGCAACTTAACGCAGCGTGCAGCGTCAACATCATTCCGGCGCCATTACGGGCATCTTCGGCTGAAATTGCCCGAACGCTGAAAAATGAAAACTGCGTCAAAGATGTCCTGTTAGCCGCACAAGCTGCGGATGTGGCCATTGTCGGCATTGGCGCAGTGAATCAAAAAGAGAATGCGACGATTATTCGCTCCGGTTATATCAGCCAGGGCGAACAGTTAATGATTGGTCGAAAAGGGGCCATTGGCGATATTTTAGGTTACTTTTTTGACGCTAAAGGTGACGTTGTCACGGATATCAAAATACATAACGATCTGATTGGCTTACCTTTAACCGCGATGACAACTATTCCAACTAGAGTAGGTGTCGCAGGGGGCGAAAATAAAGCCGAAGCGATCGCCGCTGCGATGAAAGGCGGCTACATTAACGCGCTGGTTACCGACCAGGATACTGCCGCTGCGATTTTACGTGGTTAATTTAGCATCACCTTATTACCGGGAACGATGGAGAACGTATAGAGGAACAGACAGAACGCTTAAGCCGAGGATAATCTAATGGCTCGACTCTTTACCCCTTCAGAATCAAAGCATTACCTGATGGCGCTGGACGCAGGCACCGGAAGTATTCGGGCTGTGATTTTCGACCTGGAAGGCAATCAAATCGCAGTAGGACAGGCGGAGTGGCGGCATCTGGCAGTACCTGACGTTCCCGGTTCAATGGAATTTGATCTGAATAAGAACTGGCAACTGGCGTGCGAATGTATGCGCCAGGCGTTACATAATTCTGGTATCGCGCCGGAATATATTGCTGCCGTTTCGGCATGTTCGATGCGCGAAGGTATTGTTTTATATAACAATGAAGGAACACCGATCTGGGCCTGCGCCAATGTGGATGCCAGAGCGGCGCGGGAAGTCAGCGAACTTAAAGAACTGCATAACAATACCTTTGAAAACGAAGTTTATCGCGCGACCGGACAAACGTTGGCTTTAAGCGCCATTCCCAGATTACTTTGGCTGGCGTATCATCGTTCTGATATCTACCGACAAGCGTCGACCATCACCATGATCAGCGACTGGCTGGCCTATATGTTAAGTGGGGAACTGGCGGTCGATCCGTCTAACGCAGGCACCACGGGACTTCTCGATCTAACCACCCGTGACTGGAAACCTGCATTGCTGGATATGGCCGGACTGCGGGCTGATATTCTTTCTCCTGTCAAAGAAACCGGCACATTGCTGGGCGTGGTAAGTTCACAAGCTGCGAAACTTTGCGGCTTGAAGGCTGGCACTCCGGTGGTCGTGGGAGGAGGGGACGTACAGCTTGGTTGCCTGGGATTAGGTGTAGTGCGCCCGGCACAAACTGCCGTACTTGGCGGCACATTCTGGCAGCAAGTTGTAAACTTAGCCGCGCCGATGACAGACCCAGAAATGAACGTGCGCGTTAATCCCCATGTTGTTCCTGGCATGGTACAAGCTGAATCTATTAGCTTTTTTACCGGACTCACCATGCGCTGGTTCCGCGATGCCTTTTGTGCCGAAGAAAAACTGATTGCCGAACGTTTAGGTATCGACACCTATACGCTGCTGGAAGAGATGGCCAGTCGGGTGCCGCCTGGGTCGTGGGGCGTGATGCCGATATTCTCCGACAGAATGCGCTTTAAAACCTGGTATCACGCTGCGCCTTCTTTTATTAACTTATCCATTGACCCGGATAAATGTAACAAAGCGACGTTGTTCCGTGCTCTGGAAGAAAATGCGGCGATTGTATCGGCGTGTAACTTGCAGCAAATTGCTGATTTCTCGAATATTCATCCTACATCGCTGGTCTTTGCAGGCGGAGGTTCAAAAGGGAAATTATGGAGTCAAATTCTCGCTGATGTCGCGGGATTACCCGTTAATATTCCGGTGGTCAAAGAAGCCACCGCATTAGGATGTGCCATTGCAGCTGGCGTCGGTGCCGGGATTTATTCATCAATGGCAGAAACTGGAGAACGTCTTGTACGCTGGGAACGGACGCATACACCAGACCCGGAAAAGCATGAACTTTATCAAGATTCACGCGATAAGTGGCAGGCTGTATATCAGGATCAACTGGGGCTGGTTGATCACGGACTGACGACATCGTTATGGAAAGCGCCTGGGTTATAGTTTTATTGACAGCCACATCCTGATAACCGTGGCTGTTAATTTTTGAGTATCGGTATTCCTATTTCTTTTCTTTATTAGGATTAGGTGATAACGGCTGGGCATGCCGGGAGTGAAATATATCTGCTAAACCGTATCAAGCCGCATGCCGAAGATGGTATGCGGTTTAGTATTGACGACTTTAGTCAGCAACCTCAAATGGCACATCAGCGCCGTTTTTTAATCCTCCATTTTATCCGCGATCGCGGATATCGCAGCGTTTATCCTGTATAGCGGATAAAATGCGTTTACAGATTGACTTTATCCTCACTAAGGGATAAAACTGACAATATCCCCTTGAGCGGATAAACTTCTTGTGGACGTATGGCATGATGAGCTTTCCGATGATCTATAGCCCAACGCAATTAGCGAATGCAATGAAACTGGTTCGTCAGCAAAATGGCTGGACGCAGAGCGAGCTGGCGAAAAAAATCGGCATTAAGCAGGCGACGATTTCGAATTTCGAGAATAATCCCGATAACACCACGCTGACGACATTTTTTAAGATATTACAGTCACTTGAACTCTCAATGACGCTATGCGACACGAAAAACGCTGCGCCAGAATCAACAGGACAGCAAGATCTGGAGTGGTAATGCCTAAACTTGTCACTTGGATGAACAACCAGCGGGTAGGCGAGTTAACGAAGTTGGCCAATGGCGCGCACACTTTTAGGTATGCGCCGGAGTGGTTAGCCAACCGTTATGCCAGGCCGTTGTCGCTATCGCTGCCATTGCAGAGGGGGAATATCACCTCTGATGCCGTGTTTAACTTCTTCGATAACCTGTTACCCGATAGCCCGGTTGTACGCGACCGGATCGTTAAACGTTATCATGCTATATCCAGACAACCGTTTGATTTATTGTCAGAAATAGGGCGAGACAGCGTTGGCGCCGTGACGTTATTACCAGAAGATGAAACCGTAACGCACCCGATAATGGCATGGGAAAAGCTTACTGACGCCAGACTTGAAGAAGTATTAACGGCTTATAAAGCAGATATTCCGCTAGGCATGATAAGAGAAGAAAATGACTTTCGCATCTCAGTTGCTGGCGCGCAGGAAAAGACCGCGCTGCTCAGAATGGGCAATGACTGGTGCATTCCGAAAGGAATAACGCCGACGACGCATATCATTAAATTACCGATTGGTGAAATCAGGCAGCCCAACGCGACGCTCGATCTCAGTCAAAGCGTGGATAATGAATATTACTGTCTGCTGCTGGCGAAAGAACTCGGGTTGAATGTTCCGGACGCAGAAATCATAAAAGCGGGTAGAGTGCGCGCGTTAGCAGTCGAACGCTTTGACAGGCGCTGGAATACTGAACGAACGATTTTACTTCGCTTGCCACAGGAGGATATGTGTCAGACATTCGGTTTACCTTCATCGGTGAAATATGAATCTGACGGAGGCCCAGGCATCGCGCGGATCATGGCGTTTTTAATGGGGTCCAGCGAGGCGCTTCGCGATCGTTATGATTTTATGAAATTCCAGGTATTCCAGTGGTTGATTGGCGCGACGGACGGCCATGCGAAAAATTTTTCGGTTTTTATCCAGGCCGGTGGCAGTTATCGACTCACGCCATTTTACGACATCATTTCAGCATTTCCGGTATTGGGTGGCGCGGGAATACACATCAGCGATCTCAAACTGGCAATGGGGCTTAACGCATCCAAAGGCAGAAAAACGGCAATCGATAAAATTTATCCGCGACATTTTTTGGCGACAGCAAAGGCGCTGAAATTCCCGGAAGTGCAGATGCATGAAATCCTGAGTGACTTTGCCAGAATGATTCCCGCAGCACTGGATAACGTGAAGACTTCATTACCGGCAGATTTTCCGGAGAATGTTGTGACGGCAATTGAAACCAATGTGTTGAGGTTGCACGGTCGGTTAAGCCGAGAATACGGAATTAAGTGAGATGTGGGGTTTGGTCGTTGCTAATGAGCAGGACAATCATGACCGCTAAAGACTGGATTTTCCCTTTGTTTATGTTTTGTTATTGCAAGATTAAAAAGTCACCTGTTTTAACCAGTTTTAAATGTCACCTGAAGTGACATGAAAGCACAGATAAAAAGTCCAAACAGAGCAGGGGGCTAGCGTTTCAAACTGGCCCGGAACTCTTCAGGATTAGCCAGTACCGGGTTAATGGCCCTGAGTTGCTCCTGAACCCGGGCCTGTGCCCGTCTTTTGGGCATCTTTTTACTTCGGTCCCGCTTCCCAGCCCGCTCCAGATCATCCATCTTATCCTGAGCCAGTTTCAGTACGGCACCAAGCCGCTTGTTATCAACGATTTGCCCCTGGTCGATGCATTCCAGTTTGTCGAAGACCTGATAATTGAGTGAACGGTAGCCGTATTTAAATGCCAAAGTGCCGTCCGGGTAATCGTAAACTGTGATCTTTTCGCCCGCAATTCTGGTATTTTCTTCTGTAGGTTCAACAAGATATATCATCTTATCGTAACGGAACGTCAGCGTTTTCGACAGCTTACGTGATTCCTGCCAGGCAAAAATATCATCCAGCTCTTCGTTGCTTTCAGCCACGGGTCGGTGCAGATCTTTGGGGTATTTTGCTGGTCTTGCGAAGCGACGATTGAAGTCAGCAATGAAGGTATCCAGCCAGGCATTGGCTTCCTCGATGCTGCTGATGCCTTCGAGGCGCATTTCCTTGATAAGCCTGTCCTGAAGTGTCTGATTTGCTCGCTCCACGCGACCTTTAGCCTGTGGACTGTTGGCACAAATCAGCCCGATCCCCAGTTCAGAAAGTACACGGCCAAATTGCGTAACACCGGTCGTGGTAGAACCACCATTATTGACCCTGAAAATACCGTGCTTATCACTGTAAAACGCCAGGGGTTTGCCGTGTTGCTCAAGATACTCACGAGTGGCCATCATGTAATCAAAGGCTGATTCAGTCTCACCAAAGCGCAGGTGCATCAGGCGGCCAGTAGCGTCATCAATAAAGACGAGCAGGCAGCATTTCGGCGCACGTCCTTCAAACCAGTCATGCGGGGACCCATCGATCTGAACAAGTTCTCCGAGACAGTCACGCCGGTATCTGGGTTGGTGAACACGAGGCCTGCGACGTGAGTATGGAACCCAGAGTCCATCAGCCGTCATCCATTTTCTGAGCGTTTCAACAGACACCATGATGTTATGGCGTTCGCGCAATTTTTCTGCGGCAAGTGTGGGTCCAAAGTCGCTGTAGTGATCGTGAAGTAAAGAAAGAACACGCAGCTTAAGTGACTCAGGAAGCCTGTGATTACCGGGGCGTCCACGCCGAAGGTTTGCCAGTCCTGCAGCGCCAGACTCACGAAAGCGATTCATCAGACGCTGCGTCTGACGTTCGGTCAGAGCAAGTTGGTGTGCAGCGTCACGACGGCGCATGCGCTTTTCGACAACTGACTGAATGACATTAATCCTGTGCAGTTCTTTATCTGACATGGTCACTAGCATCCTGATGTCTCCATGGCACAAAGGCTTGATCCTTTATGCCATAAAAAGTGACATCACTAAATGGGTTAAAAGTGACATTAGAATATTGTAGTTACAATGTTGGTGCGCATAATGTATATTATGTTAAATGATGAATTGGATTGGATAAGCAACGCCTTACACCCACGTCTCGCCTCGTAGAGTCAGCAAATGACTACCCTATTGTCGGAATCTTGATTCCCCAGGATGCAGTAGCTCTCTTTCGATTTTCTAACTACCTCGCCAACTTGTTTTTTTAAAGTGGAAAATGGCTACAGTTGATGGATGTCCCCCAGCCTTTACGGCTGGGGATCCCCTGGAGGGTAACTAGATATTCTTATGAAAGAAAACGTCTAACTTTTGCGTCGCCTGGTCAACGTATTCTGGCACCCAATATGTCTCAATGTGGGTAGCACCATCGATCAGGAAGAGCTCTTTGTCCTTCGTACCGGTAGCTTTAGCGAACGCATCTTTAGTCATATAGAGCGTATCCGCTTTGGAACCGGCAATCATTAGCAGAGGTTTATTGATCAGGTTGATATGGTCCGTCACGTCAAAGTTCATCAAGTCTAACAGACTGCTCGTGGTGTATTTAAACGTTGAGTTTGGATGTGCGTGGGTTTTCCAGTAGTACTCGTAGCCCTGGCGATATAACGCAAAAGGTAATTTAGCGATCTGTTCATCAGTCAGGTTGGCATCACCGGAGTAAAGCACTTCGCCACCGGCCACTTCCTGAGCTCGTGCATCTGAAGCCTGCTGAAGACGTTGTTGAATAGTATCCAACTGTGAATCCTGCATACCATTGCGCCGTACAAGTCCTGAATTAAACATGCTAATGGTTGCAATCGATTTGAATCGTTTGTCCGTCTCGGCGGCAGCAAGTGAATACCCTCCTCCCCCGCAAATCCCCAACAAACCAATACGGGAGCTATCAACACCGGGATACTGGCTGATGAAATCAGCCATGCCGTGGATATCTTCAATACGATTCGCAGGTTTGTCTACGTTACGTGGCAGCCCTCCGCTGGCCCCCTGATAAGCAGCATCGGCGGCGATGGTAATATATCCGTGCTCAGCCAAGCGTTGGGCATATAATCCGGCGACCTGCTCTTTTACGCCACCATTAGGGTGAGCCACCACTATTGCCGGATATTTTTTCGCAGGGTCATAGTTAGCCGGTGTATACACATTCGCTGCAATCTGAATGCCATGCAGCTCATATTTCACAGGATGGATATTGACCTTGCCTGCGACATTTTCGGTGATAGCCCCGTCATAGACGAGAGTAAACGGGTTCTTTTTGTAATCTGCTGCATTTGCTGAAGTGATACCGACGACTGCCGTCATCAGCATTGCACTTAAAAGTGTCAATTTCATGGTTTCTCCCGATAAAAATGCGTGTTCATAAGGCAACCGAGATGGAACATTCAGACACAGAGTAGAGAGAAAAAGCTGTCAGTATCATGACCGCTAAATAACATTTTTGTCAGGAAGTCCCCAGCTCATCGTGTTTTCCGTTGAGGACGGTTGAAATACGCTTTCCCGGGTCTGATTTATGAATCAGGCTGATTAACCCTATCGGTAAAGCTCTCTCAAATGAACATAAATATGTTGCTATACTCTAAATAATTCGAGTTGCAGGAAGGCGACAAGCGAGTGAATCCCCAGGAGCTTACATAAGTAAGTGACTGGGGTGAGCGAACGCAGACGCAGCACATGCAACTTGAAGTATGACGAGTATATACTCATTCTGACTTAAGCGGCCGTGATATACCCCGTATAAAATAAGTCACTCATAACATTTCGACGAATAAAATTCGCAGCGTCTTGGTTGATAACTATTATATATACCATGACAAGGATATTAATATGGCGACACTTGAGCAACTTATTATTTTCTTTCTTCTTATTGGTATTGGCGTTAAAGCACGTAAATTGGGAGTTATTACACCGGGAAACACGCCCCGACTCACATCTCTTGTTTTTAATTTTGCGATGCCAGCTATTATACTTTCCGGGGTTACGACTGACCAGTCACATATTTCCGGAAAGGAATTCATTCCATTCAAAAAAACGATCGGTAATATCTTGTTGTCCGGACTAATATTTGCCGTTTCTGGTTGCGCAACGCACAGCATTCAGAGCCAAAGTACAGAACCGCAAATTGTATTACAAACTCAGGGAAGTTTTGCTGTGGGAGGCACAACAGTCAAGCATTCAGGAACATTTTCAGAACAAAATTTTCTCTCCCCTGATGGTCAAACCGCTTATGGCGATCATGCTTATGTCTTCTACCAAATTCCGGTAAATGCACATAAATATCCGCTGGTCTTCCAGCATGGCGGTGCTCAAACAAAAAGAACATGGGAAAGTACACCAGATGGACGCGATGGATTTCAGAATATTTTTCTGAAAAAAAATTATAGTGTTTATCTCGTTGATCAACCACGCATGGGTGAAGCCGGTTTATCGACCAAAGATGATGCGGGTAAAAATCCCTGGCGGGCAATCCTATGTATGCCGACAAGACGTTTTTTCTGTTGTCCCGTGTTGGCAATGAACAGGGTGTTTTTAAAAATTCGCAGTTCCCTGACAACCCTGCAAGTATTGAAGCATTCCAGCGTTCCTGGAATCCCTATTCAGGAGAACTTGATAATGACCTGAATGCGAAAACACTTGCACAGTTATTTGAAAAAATTGGTCAGGGTATTTTAATCACTCACTCGATGGGCGGCACTATTGGCTGGAGAACGCCCTTTTATACCGACAATGTAAAAGCCATTGTTGCTTATGAGCCAGGCGGAACACCATTTATCTTCCCGGAAAATGAGATGCCAGCACCGGTGAAGACGACATTTGCACCATTGAGCGCTTCCGCGATGGGAGTTCCCATGAACGAGTTTCTCAAACTCACGCGAATCCCAATCGTTATCTATTATGGCGATTTTATTGCTGAAAAACCGGATGCTGCCGTTGGCCCGGATAAATGGAGAAGTGAATATGAAATGGCAAAGCAATTTGTCAAGACAGTTAATCGTCACGGTGGAGACGCCACCCTTGTCCATCTTCCTGATATTGGCATCAAAGGCAATTCTCATTTCCTGATGGCGGAAAAGAATAATCAGGAGATTGCCGGAATACTGGCATCGTGGTTACACGATAAAGGACTCGATAAATAAATCAGCACCCTAAAGCCATAGGTGTAGAGGGATGAATATTATGCGCCTTTTAATTATAGAAGATGAAGAGAAAACATCGACGTATATCAGTCGTGCATTAAAAGAATCGGGGTTCATCGTTGATATTTCAGCCGATGGCGCTGAAGGGCTTCATTACGCGCTGGAATTAGACTACGACGCGATAATTCTTGATGTGATGCTACCGGGAATGGATGGTTATCAAGTGCTGGAAGGCGTCCGGGCCAGAAAACAGACACCCGTGCTGATGCTGTCTGCTCGGGGCTCGGTCGACGAACGCGTCAAAGGGCTTCGTCTGGGCGCAGATGATTATCTCCCTAAACCCTTCTCACTCATTGAATTGGTGGCGCGTATTCAGGCCTTGGTGCGTCGCCGCCCTACTGATGGCGCAGACATCACTCAACTTCACATTCAGGATCTGCATCTGGACTTACTGGCGCGCAGGGTATTTCGCGGTGGAACGAGACTGGAACTGACCGCAAAAGAATTTTCCCTGCTGAGTCTGCTCGCTCGTCATCAGGGAGAGATTTTGTCAAAGATGATGATTGCTGAACAAATCTGGGACATGAATTTTGATAGTGATGCCAATGTAGTTGAAGTCGCCATTAAACGTTTACGCGCCAAAGTTGATACCCCATTCGACGTTAAGCTACTTCATACCGTGCGCGGCATGGGGTATGTCCTCGAAGTCCGGCCTGAGTAAATAAAGAGGATAAGCATGGTTAAGCGTTCTATCTCTGTCCACCTGGCGCTGATGTTTGCTTTATCTGCGCTGCTGATTGTTTCCGTAATTGGCATCCTGCTCAGAAGCTCTTTGCATGAATCCTTACAAAAACAGATGCACAACGAACTGTTGTTCAGGGAATCATTGATGAGCCCGTGGATCACCGCGCGAACCTCGGCCGATGGTTGGTCCACGCTTGCCAATAAATTCACCGTATTAGCCAATTCCGAAGGTGAGCGTGTTCGCTACTGGATTGTCAGCGATAACCCGCGTTTTAGCGTGGGAGGAATGCCGCCAGTGGGAGTTCAGTGGTCTTCTTTACGGGAGGGATTTAATAAAGTACCCGGCACATCAGAGGGCGCATGTTCACTGTTTTTGTTAGTGAAAACGATCCCGGCAAACGGTGAAAGACCTGAGTTACGTTATGTGGTCGCCATTGATTCCACGCCGTACATGGGAACGCTCAATGCCTTTACGCGGACACTGCTGATCATTGCGGCTCTGGGCGTAGCGATCGTCGCCCTGCTGGGCTACGTTGTTTCAAAGATTGGCCTGCGTCCGGTGGGTATGCTCAGTAAGCAGGCGCAACATCTCGCCCCTGGGGACCATAGTCAGCGACTGGACGCCAGAGCCTTACCCGAAGAATTGCAGCAACTGGCCTCATCATTTAATGGCGTGCTGGAGCGCCAGGAAATCGCCTGGCGGCAACTCGAAAGTTTTAATGCCGATGTTGCTCATGAACTCCGCACGCCGCTGACTAACCTGATTGGCCAGACGCAACTGGGGCTATCACGACGACGCTCTCATGAGGAACTGGAAGAATTACTGGGCTCGAATCTGGAAGAACTTGAACGTATGACGTCCATCGTCAATGACATGCTGTTCCTGTCTCATGCCCACGCGGGAGAACATGCTTCTCAGCTTACACAAGTCTCCTTGCGAGAAGAAACCCTTAAGACAGCAGAATATGTCGAGCCCTCATTTACTGAAAAACAGCTTTCGTTGGATGTTGAAGGCGATGTTACTGCGTTTATCGATCGGCGGCTGTTCCACCGCTCACTGGCCAATTTACTGGAAAATAGCGCAAGGCATTCCCTTTCCAATAGCACTATTACTGTGCGCTTAAGCGAAAGGGATAATCAGGCCTGTGTTGAAGTTTCCAATCCAGGCAATCCGATAGCACCAGAACACTTAGATCGGCTTTTTGAGCGGTTTTATCGCATCGACACTTCACGAGCAAGGAGTGATGCCCATCATGGGTTGGGCCTGTCGATCGTGCGTGCCGTCGCTATTATGCACCAGGGTGATGTCTTTGCCCGTAGTGAAGGCGGCATCAATACATTTGGCCTCACTTTTGCGCTGAAAGCGGATAAAACGGTGAGCAATGCGCCTTCAGGCACTGAGTCTGGAGCAACGTTAACTGACAAAATTGTCAGCGAGGCGTCAGCCTGACGACATGTCCGTCTGAATAGAATCATTGTCTCCCCTCCTGTCACCGTAGATAAGGACGCGTTGTATGATCAGACAGTTACATTACCTTGGGCTACTACTGCCTCTCTTCACAACTTCATCATGGGCTGCGGAGCAAAATTCCACTGTCCATATCGCCCCCGCCGGAAGCCAGACTGCGGTGTATGGCTCGGCGGAGAATTTTACCGGTCGTGTCCGGGTTGATCCTCTGTTCAACGCTGACAACGACATCCGTGTTTCCGCGGCTTATGTCACCTTTGAACCTGGTGCCCGCTCCGCCTGGCATACGCATCCAGCAGGTCAGCGACTGATTGTGACCTCTGGTGTTGGACTCACCCAACAAGAAGGCAAGCCGGTGCAGGTGATCCGTGCTGGCGATGTTGTCTCTTGTCCGGCGGACGTTAAACACTGGCATGGGGCGGCCCCCGGTAGTGCGATGACACATCTGGCAATAACCGGCGTGGTGGATGGCAAAAGCGTTAACTGGAAGGAGTTAGTGACAGATGAACAATACCACGCCCATTAAGATATTAACGGCAGCGGTACTGCTCACCTTTGGTTTTGCGCTTACCGCAAATGCTGCGCTCATCAATAAAGGAGTTACCGAAATGAATCATGAATATACGGTTTCAGATACGCTGTCAGCTCGCCAGCAGGCCATTCCGTTGATTGCCGCATCAATGGCCAGCAGTCAGATGGATAAGCTGAATGCAGCGCTTAATCAAGGACTTGATACAGGACTCACGATAAACGAAGCTAAAGAAATTCTCATCCAGCTCTATGCCTATACGGGATTCCCCCGCAGCCTGAATGCACTGAATGAGCTGATGAAAGTCGTCGAAACACGTAAACAACGTGGCATCGAAGACATTGAAGGTAAAGCGCCGATCGCCCCGATTCCCGTCGGGGATGAGCTTCGCCGTGTCGGTACCGCAAACCAGACGAAAATCTCAGGAGCGCCTGTTCAGGGGCCACTGTTTGATTTTGCGCCAACAATAAATCAATTCCTGCAAACACATCTGTTCGGCGATATTTTCGCTCGCGATAACCTCGACTGGCAAAGCCGTGAACTGGCAACAGTTGGCGCATTAGCCGCTACGCCAGGCGTTGAAGCCCAGTTACTGTCACATACGCGAGCAAGTATGCGAGTCGGTCTGACGGCAGCGCAGTTACGACAGTTAGCACAGGTTCTGCGTGAACATGGCGACAATGATGCAGCCACAAGAGCTGAAGAGGCACTGCGAAAAGCGCTTGAGAACAAATAGAGACGGTCGTCATGCAGACTCTCCCCTGGGCAGTGCACATACGTGATTCATCCTCTGCATTTATGAATCCGCCAAATAAAGGCAATCAAGGGGGAGAAATAATTAACGCTGGCAACTCAGATATGATTAAACGGCAACCATAACAGAGGATGTGATTTTGAAAACGGTCTTAAAAATGCTGGCCATCTGCATGATGGCAGGAGGCCTGGGGGCGCAGTCTGTATACGCCGAACCATTGGTCATTCAGGAGCAAGGAAGTTTTTCTGCCGGAGGCACCATCATCACCGCCCCGGGAACATTTGATGCGAAAAAGCCGCTGGACTCTGCAGGTCAAACTTATCATGGCGATCATGCGTCGGTGTTCTATCAAATACCGGAGAATCCGCATAAATATCCCATAGTTATGCTGCATGGCGCGGGCCAGTCTTCTCGTACCTGGGAAAGTACGCCGGATGGTCGAGAAGGGTTCCAGAACATATTCCTGCGCCGCGGATTCTCCACGTATATTGTCGATCAGCCGCGTCGGGGTGATGCCGGACGAACCACTGTAGAAGGTACGATGACACCAAAACCTGATGAGCAGATGTGGTTTAACCAGTTCCGTGTTGGCGTGTGGCCAGAGTATTTTAAAGGCGTCCAGTTTTCCCACGACAAAGAGGCACTAAATCAGTATTTCCGCCAGATGACTCCGAATACAGGGCCATTTGATGTCAATGTCATCTCTGATGCGATGTCTGCCGTAGTGGATAAATCAGGCCCGGCAATCCTCTTTACTCACTCTCAGGGGGGTGGACCAGGCTGGTATACCGCGATGAAAAACAACAAGGTCAAAGCCATTGTCGCCTTCGAGCCAGGCAGCGGTTTTGTGTTCCCGGAGAAAGAACTCCCTGCCCCTATGCCTAGTGCGTTCGACACGCTGAAGGGTGAATCCGTGCCAATGGAACAGTTTATGGCGCTGACTAAAATCCCGATTTTGATTATTTACGGCGATAACATACCGGATAAACCTGTAGCCATGCCCGCACAGGACAGCTGGCGAGTACGGCTGGCAATGGCGCGTAAGTGGCGTGACGTGGTTAACAAGCATGGTGGGGATGTGACGGTGACGCATCTGCCTGAGGCTGGAATCAGAGGTAATACCCACTTCCCGTTTTCCGACCTGAATAATGTGCAGATCGCTGATTTGGTGAGTCGGTTTTTGAAAGAGAAAAATCTGCAATAGCCATTTTAGAAGATCACCTTAAACGTTTAATAGAGCGCCTAACCTTCAGTGGGCGCTCATCGTATTGTGTAGCTTTTTCTGATGGAGATTCACAGCCTCGAAGATGTTTGCTCTGTTCACTGCTGTATCAAGCTTTCAACGTTACTGAAGCGCTGGCCTTCGCTGTATTAAAGCGCACTGGCCTACAGGCGTGCAGTGAAAAAGGTCATTATGCCCGCGCAAGGCCCACAGCAAAATGTGGACACGTTATTCCGCGTAGCGAAGTGCATCAATCAACAGCGCAAAAGCAGGCGGATGCTGCTTACGGCTGGGATAGTAAAGGTAATATCCGGGAAAAGTTGGACACCACTCCTGTAAAACCTGAATAAGCTCGCCTGACGTTACATAATCCTGAATCGCGTCTTCGGGAACACAGGCGATACCAAATCCTGATAATGCGGCATCAATTCTTTCTGGCAGCAGATTAAACGTCAGTTGCCCATCAACTCTGACCCGTAACGGTTTCCCTTCGCGTTCAAACTCCCAGTGATAAAGTCCACCGGCAGTTGGCAGACGCATATTGATGCAGCGATGATTTTGTAGTTCGTGAGGCGTTTCAGGCGCAGGGTTTGCAGCAAAATACGCCGGCGATCCCACCATGGCCATCCGCATATCCGGCCCAATTCGCACTGCAATCATATCCTTATCCACACTTTCACCCAGCCGTATCCCGGCATCAAAGCGGCCTTCAACAATATCGACAAAACCGTTATCCACCACCAGTTCGACATTGATTTCGGGATATTCCCTGAGGAACGGTTTTAGCTTCGGCCAGACCAGACTGCGCGCAGCATGTTCCCCGGCTGATAAACGAATATTCCCGGTGGGCGTGCCATTCAGTTGGATAAGTGATTCCAGCTCGCGCTCAAGCTCATCTATACGTGGCTCAAGACAGGCAATTATTCTCTCCCCTGCTTCCGTGGGAGCCACGCTACGGGTAGTTCGGGTTAAGAGACGGATATTTAACCTTTCCTCCAGTGCCTTCATTGCATGGCTAAGTGCAGACTGAGAGACGCCGAGTTTGCTCGCTGCTTTGGTAAAACTTCGCTCTCTTGCCACCACAAGAAAGATTTGCAGTTCGTTGAAGTTTTCTTTAAGCATTGACGATTTCCTTGTAGAAGCATTCCCTTCAAAGCGCATTCATGAAGGGCGTTCATAGACACAATCATTTTAGCCTCATTACTGGCAATAATGATAATTGATATTCTGGCTGTATCAAAAATAAGGCTGAATTATCAGAAGGTTTATCATGAAAATACTCATTGCTGGCGCAACAGGAAGCATTGGTATTCATGTTGTGAATACTGCTATTGCAATGGGCCATCAGCCAGTGGCTCTGATCAGGAATCGGCGGAAAATCAAGTTACTCCCTCGTGGAACAGATATTTTCTATGGCGATGTTTCAATACCTGAAACACTCACCGATTTACCGAAAGATATTGATGCCATCATTTTTACACTCGGCTCCGATGGTCAGGGACGTATTGGTGCCAGAGCGATAGATTACGGCGGTGTACGTAACATTTTGCGAATATTCATGGATACACCTGTTCGCATCGCCCTGATGACAACGATTGGCGTTACTGAGCGGCTCAGTAGCTGGAATCAACGTACTGAAGTTCATGACTGGAAGAGAAGATCTGAACGCCTGGTCAGAGCCAGCGGGCATATCTACACTATCGTCAGACCCGGCTGGTTTGATTACAATAATGATGATGAGCACAGAATCGTCATGCTTCAGGGGGATAAACGCCATGCGGGAACGCCGGAAGATGGTGTTATTTCCCGGGAACAAATCGCCCGGGTACTGGTAACGGCCTTGAGCAATGATGCGGCAAAAAATAAAACGTTCGAACTGGTCGCAGAGCGAGGAGAAGCACAGCAGGATCTCACTCCTCTGTTTGCAGAGCTGCAGAGTGATAATCCCCAAAAAAATGATGGGGTTTTCGATATAGACAATATGCCCCTTACTGAAGAACCTGAGTGCGTTATTAACGACCTGAATCTGTATTCGAAAAATTCAAAAATCTGACAGCGTTGTCATATGACAGTCAGTCTTATGACAGCTTAGAACTGTATATTTACAGATCAAGAAGGAGGAAGCTCCTTCTGATATTTGTCAACTTCCAAATATATCGTTTAAAACAGGTATCAGATATGAAAGCACTACTAATTACTACATTATTCATGGGATTCATTTCGACAAATACTGCATCTGCTGCTGAGGAGATTCGTCATGCAGATGGCAAAGAAAAGATTGGTGTAGTCTCAGCCAGTAATGCCCTGACGCTTGATGAATTATCGAATGCGCTTTCTCGTAAAGCTGATGAGCAAGGAGCAACATCATTCAAAATTCTGTCAACCGCGGGGAATAACCGGTTGCACGGGGTTGCTGAAATCTATAAGTAAGTAATTAGCATTTTTAACAATATATGTCACAGCCCTCTTATAGTTAGCGTCGTCTTATGTCCAGAACAGAAGATATTATCGATGAGGTAACTCAATGGATTGATTCAAACATACATAAACCGCTGAAGATAGACGATGTTGCTACGCGGGCTGGATATTCTAAGTGGCATCTTCAGCGGATTTTTGTACAGATAAAAAAAGTTAGCCTTGGGAAATATGTCAAAGATAAAAAACTTAGTCTTGCAGCTAAAGATCTTGTCGGGACTAATGAGTCTGTGATGAGCATCGCCTATAAATATGGGTTCGATTCACAACAGACCTTTACTCGGATTTTCTCTAAAAAATACAAATTGTCACCATTAAAATATAGAAACACCGAAAGGATAAAAAACATTAACATTTTAAATAATTTCACACTTACGTAGTATCACTTAAATGGTAATTTATTCTGCATAAAGCCGTGGGCGGCAGCGGTGTTGGCGAACTCTCCTCTTCCAGCCTGAAACGCTGGAGCGCAGCTGTTACGGTAAAAGAACAAAACGAACCTGTAGCACAAGTTTCACAGTGGAAGCGTTATGATTCCCGGACATCCACCAACCGACAGTAGAAAACGTTAACACTAATGTTAAACAACATCTTACCCATCCGGTGAATACTTATACCGGAGTATTACTGCCGAAATAACAACTTACCCCACGAACAATGTTGGCGGGGATTCTGGTAATTATATCTTTTTTATTCGATAATCTTTAAAAACGTTCAAAAAAAATTAACCACTAACTAATAATGATATTTTATTGGCTAATTTTTACGTGATAATAACGGCAGGTAAAAAAACACATTAAAATAACGCTAAAAAGATCGAAATTATCATTAGTATATTGCTCATCCTTTTGTTTTTACTTAAAAAAACATAATGTAATTATTGTCAGAGACTAAACAAGATTAGGATTTTGTTATTTAAAGGCCAGGCCATTGAGCTTGCTTACTTTATCGATAAATCCTACTTTTTTATTGCGTTCCAATCATTTTAAGGAGTTTGAAATGGATAAGAAGCAAGTAACGGATTTAAAGTCGGAACTACTCGATTCACGTTTTGGTACAAAATCTATTTCCACCATCGCTGAATCTAAACATTTTCCGCTGCATGAAATGCGTGATGATGTCGCATTTCAAATTATCAATGATGAATTATTTCTCGACGGTAACGCTCGTCAAAATCTGGCAACTTTTTGCCAG